>NZ_PSUC01000040.1:0-26034 GCF_002931635.1 Rathayibacter sp. AY2B7
TCGTGCCGGGCGTCGATCCGGGCACGGCGAGCTCGTCCATCACGCGGACGGTGCGGATGCCGGCGCCGTGCTCGTCGGCCAGTGCTCCGCCGAGGGCCTCGGTGAAGGTCGCGAGCCCGCACCGCGTGGGCGGGAAGGTCGACAGCAGTCCGACGGTGGTGCCGGATCGCCGGTGCGCGAGGGGGAAGGGGGACTCCATGCTGACTCCAGCCGCGGGGAGGCGGAGCCTTCCCGGGGAGGGCGGTCCGCGAACGGGCGAGACGACTGCCGGGCGGCACCCCTCGCGGGATCCGTGTCGGATCCGGTCCACGGCCGGAGGACCGGGCATGAGTAGCGTCACCCTAGTGGGGGTGGATGACGATCCGGGGTCGCCCGAGGCGAGGCTTCGCCCACCGGCCGTCGGGGCGCGGGCTTCGGCGAACGGGGGCGGCGGCCTCGATGACGACCGACGGGAGCGCGGACAGCATGTCGGCGTCGTCGGCGTCGGCGGTCTGGATGACGGCCCCCAGGAACACGGCCGGGGTGGCGTCGACGTCGACGCAGCGGCGGATCAGGAGGCGGGCGCCGCGAGTGGCGTCCTCGCGGCCGTGCCCGGCGGGGAGGACCTACTCGAGGAGGAAGGCGCGCCCGTTGATCAGCAGCGTGTCGCCGTCGGTCGCGGCGAGAACGCCGAACTCGTCGACGGAGCGGGTGGAGTCCCCGGCGGTGTCCGAGGTCGCGGCGACAGCGGGAGTGGCTGCGGCGGCGGTGAGGAGGAGCCCGCAGGCGAGTGCGGTGATCACGGTCGTGCGGTTCATCGGCGTCGTCCTTGGCGTCGTGGTGGGCCGCTTCTCGTGGAGGCGGCGGGAACTGGTTCCGAGCCTAGGGCGCCGAGCCCGTCAACGCCCTGGGTCGTTCCTTGGGTTCAGCTATGAAGTACCGTGCAGCCATGCCCTGGGGACGCCTCTACTTCGCCGTGCAGGCCCTCGGCGGAGCGGCCTGGTGGGTCGCCGTGGCGCTCGTCCCCGCCGTGCGGATCGCGACGCTCGGCAGCCTCGATCCCGTCCCTGTCGCGGCTCTCGACCTCCCGCTGTTCGTCGGCACCTCCGCTCTCGCCGCCGCCGGCATCCGCTGGGCGGCCGTCACCGCGACGGCCTGGACGCTCCTCGTCGCGGTCGCCCTGGCCGTCTGGGCCACCCTGACGGGGGAGGCGGGCTGGGGCGTCGTCGCGATGCTCGCCGCGGCGGGCGGCTCCGTCGTCGCGGCGTGCCTGCTCCTGCTCGGCCGGGTGCCCACGCGCTGGATCGCCTCCGGTCCCTTCACCTTCCGCGTCGGGACCGCCGGCCGCCGGCCCGGATCGCACCTCGCCGCGACCCTCGGGCAGATCGTGGTGTTCTGGGGAGGCGCGCTGGTCGTCGTCCCGCTGGTGATCGCTGGGCTGGAGTCGCGCTGGGGCGTGGGCCTCGGAGCGGCGCCGCCCGCGGTCGTCGGCGTCGGCGTCCTGCTGCTGGTCGCGGCGAGCGCGCTCGGGATCTGGTCGGGGCTCACGATGTCGCTCCTCGGCGACGGCACGCCGCTGCCGATCGCGATGACCAACCGGCTGGTGATCGCCGGCCCCTACCGCTGGGTCCGCAACCCGATGGCGGTCGCCGGCATCGTGCAGGGAGCGGCGGTCGGGATGCTGCTCTCATCGTGGCTGGTCGTGCTGTACGCGCTCCTCGGCGCCGTCGTCTGGAACCAGGCCGTGCGCCCGCTGGAGGAGGCGGACCTCGCCGCCCGCTTCGGAGCCGACTTCGAGCGCTACCGCTCGCGAGTCCGCTGCTGGGTGCCCCGCCGCCCGGAGCCACTGCCGCGCCGGGGGTAGCCGCTGCCGCGATGCGGTCGTCGAGGCGTCCCGCTACAGCCGGGACACCGCCGCCAGGACGGTGACTCGTCGACGAGGGCTGTGTCTCGAGGCGCGGTCCGCTCCTCCGCCCCCACAACGCGCCTCTCGCGACGGCGACGCGCCTCGCCCGCCGACCCCGTCACTCCGCGGTGCGCCCGCGCCCCACCACCGCGGCGACCAGCCCCGCCGAGACCGCGGCCAGCGCGACCAGCACACCGCCCACGCCGAGCACCCCCGCCACGAGCGGAGTCGCGAGCGCCAGCGCGACACCGGGGAGCGCCAGGCGCGCGGGCATCGGCTGGTGCTCGCCGAGCGGCGCGTGCACCGCCCACAGGGTCAGGACGAAGACCGCGACCGGCACCGCGACGGCTGCGCCGATCACTGTGTCGGACGCCTCGAGGTGGCCCGCGGTCGCGGCGACGGCCGCCTCCAGCCCGGATCCCAGCGCCGCGAGGGCCGCGAACGCCGCGAAGTGCGCGTAGCCCCAGCGGTAGGAGAGGCCGCGCCGCCGCTCCAGCAGCTCGCCGGAGGGATGCGAGAACGACAGCCACCACAGCGCGAACACGATCACCAGCCCGCAGGCCGCGACCAGCACGAGCGAGGCGCTGACGCCCGCCTCCGTCACCGCCCGCTGCACGCCCATCACCGCCGCGAGGACGCCCTCGCCGAGCAGGATGATCGTGAACAGCCCGTACCGCTCGGCGACGTGGTGCGGATGCCAGTTCGCGTCCCCCGCCCGCTGCGCCCAGAGGGGCACCGCCAGCTCGCAGACCACCAGGAGCAGGAAGCTCACCACCCCGACCTCCTCGGGCAGGAGCAGCCGCAGCAGCCAGCCGACCTGCACGATCGAGAAGCCGACGGCGTTGCGCACGGCGGAGGTGCGGTGCTCCGGAGTGGACACGGCGACGCGGATCCACTGGCTCACCAGCGCGAACCGCATGATCGCGTAGCCGATGGTGATCGCCCGGTAGTCGCCCTCCTCGAAGCCGGCCGGCACTCCCGCCGCGAGCACCAGGACGCCGCCCATCTGGGCGAGGGTCAGAAGCCGGTAGGGCACGTCGTCGGTGTCGTACCCGGAGGCGAACCAGGTGAAGTTCATCCACGCCCACCAGATCGCGAAGAACACCATGCCGAAGGGGAGGAGCCCCTCGGCGAGGTGCCCCTCCTCGGTCGCGTGGGCGAGCTGCTGGGCGATCTGCGCGATCGCGACGACGAAGGTCAGGTCGACGAGCAGCTCGAGCGGACTCGAGACGCGGTGCGCCTCGTCGATCGCGCGCGGCTGCATCCGCACGCGGAGGGGGTGCGCGGGGGAGGCGGGCATGCGCTCATCCTGCACCCGGAGGGCTTCTCCGCGAGTGCCGCGACCGCCTCCCTCGACCCTCGGCGCGCGCCCTCGCACCGAGTGTCCAGAAGCCGTCGCACTCGAGCGCGAGTGCGACGACCATCGGACACTCGCGGGCGGCCGGACCTCGCGGGGTCGGGCTCACACTCGCCGGGTCCGGCGCAGTCGACACCGCGAGCACGCAGAAGTCGCGGTACTCGCGCTCGAGTACGGCCACTTCCGAGTTCTCGCGCGCCCGGGCGGCGCCCGGCGGCTCCGTGCCGACCGGCCGCGCCCCGCGCCGGCCCACACAGAGCCCCGCCTACGATGGGTCGGGATGTCCCCCGAATCCGCGCTCGCCGCCCCGACCCGCGCGTCCCCGGGCGCCCGGCGGTCGCGGCGCGGGCCGCTCCTCGGGCTCGCCCTGGTCGCTGTCCTCGTGGCGACGCGCCTGCTCGCCCCGGACGCGGCGGGCGACGCCCTCTCGGACGCGGTGCGCGACTTCCTCACCCTCTCGATCAGCGTCGTCATCGAGTCGCTGCCGTTCGTGTTCCTCGGCATCGTCCTCTCGATCGCGGTGCAGCTGTGGGTGCCCGAGGCCGTGCTGCTGAGGATCCTGCCCAAGCGGGCGCTCCCGCGGCGGCTCGTGATCTCGCTGCTCGGCGTGCTCCTCCCGGTCTGCGAGTGCGGCAACGTGCCGCTCGCGCGCGGGCTGATCGTCAAGGGCCTCTCGGTGTCGGAGTCGATGACGTTCCTCCTGGCCGCGCCGATCGTGAATCCGATCACCATCGTCACGACCTACCAGGCCTTCGGCTGGGCCGACGGGATCCTCGTCTGGCGCATCGTCGGCGGCTTCGTGATCGCGAACCTCGTCGGCTGGATCTTCAGCCGCCACTCCGAGCCGATGAGCCTGCTCACCGACCGCTTCCGCGCTGCCTGCGAGGCGGGCGAGCGGCCCTCCCGCTCCCTCCGCGACCGCTCCCGGCGCAGCGTGCTGCTGTTCGCCGAGGAGACCGGGGCGATGATGCCGGCGCTGTTCGTCGGCGCCGCCATCGCGGGGCTGATCCAGGTCGGCGTCTCGCGCGACGTGCTGACCACTCTCGGCGGCGACCCGCTCTGGTCGGTGCTGGCGCTGATGGTGCTCGCGTTCGTCATCTCGATCTGCTCGAACGTCGACGCGTTCTTCGTGCTCTCGTTCGGCTCCACGTTCCTGCCGGGAGGCATCATCGCCTTCCTCGTCTTCGGCCCGATGATCGACGTCAAGATGCTCGCGCTGCTCCGCACCACGTTCTCGGCCACGACGCTGGTGCGCGTCACCGTGCTGGTCGCCCTCGCCGCGGCCGTGCTGGGACTGGCGGTGAACTATGCGCTCTGAGCGCCTCCTCGCCCGCTGGAAGGGCGTCGTCCTCAGCCTGATCGGCGTCGTCTCGACTTTGTGGCTCGCGGCGACCGGCCGGCTCGGCCTCTACATCCACCCCCGCTACTTCGAGTTCTCGGTGGTGCTCGCCGTGATCGCCGGAGTGCTGCTGATCGCGGCGTTCGCGGTCGTGCCGGGAGCGGAGGAGGACGCCCACGAGCACGAGGACGACGTCGAGCACCTCCACGCCCCCGCGCCCGCCCGCCCCTGGCGCCGGGTGGTCGCGGTCGCGGCCGGAGTCGCGGTGATCGCCTCCGCCGCCGTCGCCCTGCTCGTGCTCCCGCCGGCCGCCCTCACCGCCTCGACCGCGACGCAGCGCGAGGTCAACACCAGCGCCGTCGACGCCTCCGTGACCGCCGCGGCGCCCACCGGTGACACGGCGTCGTTCAGCGTGCGCGACTGGGCGACCCTGCTGCGTCAGGGCGCGAGCGAGCAGTTCCTCGCCGGCCGCACGGCGACGGTGAGCGGATTCGTGACCCCCGACGCCTCCGACCCCGAGAACGTCTTCTACATCGCCCGCTTCGTCGTCACCTGCTGCGCGGTGGACGCGCAGCCGGTGGGCGTGCCGGTCTACCAGGCCGGCTGGGCCGACACCTGGTCGGAGGGGCAGTGGCTGGAGGCGAGCGGCGGCTTCGGCGCGAACCCGAGCGTCACCAGCGCCGAGGCGGTCGTGCTGGAGCCGGAGGCGCTCACTCCGATCGACGAGCCGGCGATGCCGTATGTCTACTGAGCGCGGCGCGTCTCCGGAGCCCGGCGCGTCTCCCGAGTCCGGCGCGTCTCCCGGCGGCCGCACATCGGCGCAGAGCGGGCGACGGGCCGATGGCGGCGCGCGGCGGGCTCCCGGCCTCGACTCCGCAGGCGCCTCCCGCTTCCCCCGCCTGTTCTGGGCGGTCGTCGCGGTGCTCGTCCTCGCGGTCGGATGCCTGACCGCCGCCACCGTCGCGAAGGGGCCCCGGGTCGCCTCCCTCGAGGTCAGCACCGACGGCGTGGTCGAGCGCGACGGCTCCCGAGCCCGCCTGCACCTCGACCAGGCTCTCGAGCCCGACGCACTCGACCGCGTCCGCGTCGCTCCGGACGCCCCGCACACCGCCGAGCTCGACGGCGGCGTGCTCACCGTCACGTTCACCGACACCCTCCGCTACGCCACCCGCTACGAGATCGGGATCGACGACGCCCGCAGCGCCGCGACCGGCTCGGCCGCCGACGTCTCCGCCTCCTTCACCACGAAGGACCCCGACCTCTTCACGCTCGACCGCACCGCCGACGACCCCTCGCAGCCCGACGCCGTCCGCGTCCGCCCGCTCTCCGGAGGCGACGCCCGGGTCCTCGTCACGGCCGACCGGATCCAGGACTACGCCGTCGTCGGCCCGGTGCTGGTCGTCGTGACCATCGAGCCGGACGACACGAACCTCCTCCGCACGGTCACGCTCGACACCGGCTCCGAGGGCGTCATCCCGCTCCCCGGCCCCGGGACCGTGCGCGAGCTGCACTCCTCGCCCGAGAAGGGCGTGCTCGGCTGGACCTTCACCGGGCAGGCGCCGTCGGGCCCGCTCGACCGCGCCCTCTACTCCTACGACCTCACCGACCAGAAGGCCGAGGCGGTCCCCGTGGTCGGGATCGACGGCGGGCCGCTGCGGGCGCGCGACTGGATGTTCGTGCCCGGCACCACTTCGGTCGTCACCCACTCGCTCGACGACACGGTGCTCCTGCTCGACCTGCTGACGCCCGGCTCGATCAGCCCGCTCGGGCAGCACGCGGAGCTGCGCGGATTCGTGCCCGGCGCGAACCGGCTCGTGGTCGCCGATCCGGAGTCGGGCTCGCTGATCGACCTGGCCGACGGCTCGGTCGAGACGCTCGCCCTCCCGCCGGCGGACGTGAGCGCGACCGCGTCGCCCGTGCAGATCCTGCTCCTCGATTCCGGGAGCTACGTCGAGCTCGAGGCCGAGTACGCGCCGGAGACGGGGGCGACCCAGTACTCCGTCGTCCGCGTCGACGCGTCCGGCACCTCGGAGGTGTTCCGCACCTCGCCGACGGGGCGCATCCGCGGCGTCTGCCTCTCGCCGAACGGGCAGTACCTCGCGGTCGAGACCGTCTCGGTCGAGGGCCGGCCGGACGACTACCCGGGCGAGCCGGGCTTCAGCGCGACCTCGACCGTGCTCGTCGACCTCGGCACCGGCGACACCGCGCGCAGCGTCAACGGGCGGTCGCGCGACTGGTGCGCGTAGGGGCCGGCCTGACGACCGGTTCGTCGACCTGACTGATTGCTGGCGGCTCGGAAGTACCGGATCGTTCAGCAGATCATCGAGAACGACCAGCGCGCCGAGCTGAGCGTCGCGGACCGCACCGCCGCGTGGGCGCAGCTCGCGTTCGAGGGCGTCACCGCCGCAGCGATCGCCAAGCGCACCGGCACCAAGACCGACGCCGTGAAGAAGGGGCTTGCGGTCGCGGAGTCCGCGACCGTCACGTCCGTTCTGCACGAGCACGAGCTGACCCTGGACCAGGCGGCGGTGCTGTTGGAGTTCGAGGACGACGCCGACGCCCGCGCGACCCTGATCGAGGTCGCCACCCACGACCCGGCCCAGTTCGAGCACACCGCGCAGACCCTCCGCGACGAGGCCGCGCACCAGGGGCTCCTCGCGGCGACCGCCGCCGAGTACACCGGCAACGGCTTCCAGATCCTCACCCGCTCCGACGCCTACGGCGACCAGGCGACGTGGACGCCCATCCGGCAGCTGCGCGGCGAGGACGGGAAGAGCGTCACCCCCGAGCAGGTCGCCGCCGCTCCCGGCCGCGGAGTGCTCATCGACACCAGCTGGCGCGGCGAGGTCGAGGTCACGCTCCTGGTTCAGGACCCGACCGCCGCCGGATTCACCTACGCCTACGGAGCCCCCGAGCAGCCGCAGACCGAGGAGGAGGCCGAGGAGGAGCGCGCCGAGAAGTCCGCGGAGCGCAAAGTGCTCATCGCCAACAACAAGGCGTGGAACGCGGCCGAGAAGGTGCGCCGCGAGTGGATCGCGACCTTCCTCGCCCGCAAGACCCTCCCCAAGGACGCGGATCGCATCATCGCTCTCGGCCTCACCACCCACCGGTTCGCGGTGTCCTCCGGGATGACGGGCGGCAGCGACCTCGCGCACGCGCTGCTGCGCATCGAGCGCCCCTCCGGCTACCGCGCCGACGCCCTCGCAGCGCTCGTCGAGGCGAACCCCGCGAAGGCCCGCCTGGTCGCGCTGGCCGTCGTCCTCGAAGGCCAGGAGGCGCACACGAGCAAGGAGCCCTGGCGCCGCGGCGACGAGCGCACGGCCGAGCACTTCCGCCAGCTCGCCGCCTGGGGATACGCGCTGTCCCCGGTCGAGCAGGTCGTCACCGGCGACAGCACCCCCGCCGACGCCGCAGGGCTCAGCTAGCCCCCTCCCGGCGGGGACCGGCCCGCGCCGGTCCCCGCCCCTCCTCTTCTCCCACTGCTGCACAGGAAGGCCCGACCATGACCACCACGACCACCGCAACCCGCCCCGCCCACCGATTCGACCCGTACCAGGACGACCCGACGCTGCGAGCAGCCGAAGTCGCCGTCGACGCCGCGGCCGCGTCCGGCGACGCCGACGCGACCACCGCCGCAACGCGAGCGCTGATCGTCGCCGCGGCCGCCTACGGCTGGCCCACCGCGACCGCCCTCGTCTTCACATACGAGACGACCGGCCCCATCGCCCACGTCTGGGGACTGTGGAAAGTCCTCGACGCCGACCGCCAGGTCCTCCGCGAATGGGACGAAGAGCCCGGCGACATGACGGACGAGTCCGAGGAGGAACTGATCGCCCTCGACCTCATCAGCAACCCCCGCGCGACCCTCGACTACACCGACTTCCCAAAGCCCATCGGCTCCACCACCCTGATCCTCCACACGCTCACCCTCTGAGCGCGTGCGCGGGCCGACCCGAAACGGGCCGGCCCGCACGAGGGGGAGAGCCCCCTCGACCCCCCGATCACGCGCGTGGAACGGCCACGCGCGCTCGAGCGGTAGTCAGCGGCGAGGACGCGGCTTGTACTTCTTCCCCGCCCGAATGTTGCGGTTCTCGATCACCCCGACGACCGCCAGGCCGGCGGCCACGGCGACGATCAGCACCCACCCGAGCACGTTGAACCACTCACCGGTGAACGCCGCGTACGTCTGCTCACCGGCGATCGCGAAGAGCATGAACGACAGCCCGAACCAGACCATCCCGTTGCTGATCAGCGCAGCACGCGCGAGCTTGGTCCGAGGCTTCGACATGCGCCCACCCTCCCACCGGACCCTGGACGTGTCCAAGGTCCTCAGGAGGAATCTCCACCCCCTGCGCCTGGCCGGCCAGCTGGCCGGCCTCGCCCCTAGATTCGAGGAATGAGCCCCAACCACCCTGACGGCACGGTCGAGACGCAACGGCTCCTGACTCTCTGGGACAAGCTCAGCTCCCGCCGGTTCGCGCCGAAGGACGGCCTGCACCCCTCGAACGCAATCCAGGTGTGGACTTTCGCGCACCACGCCGCGCGCCTCTCGCGAGCGGTCCTCCTGCTGCACGGAGCAGGACACGACCTCGAAGCCATGCCCCTCATCAGGCAGACGATGGAATGCGCGATGAACGCGGCCTGGCTACTGGTCACCGATGACGGTGGAGCGGCGCTGAGCGCAGTAGACACGAAGAACCGGCGCCAGACCTTCAAGGAGGTGACCGACCTCGGCCTCGCTGACCTGTCCGACGTGATCCGTCGACTGGACGAGGAGGAGAATCGGGATGCCCGCGCCAAGAGCACGCGCAGCTTCGAGCAGCGGTGCCGAGCGATCGCCGGAGGTCCCCAGATCTACGCGATGTACCGGACGCTGGGGCTCTACTCGCACGGCACGTCCAGCGTGGCGGACGTCTACCTCGCCATAGCGCCCGAGAACGAGGGAAACCCGTACGGCGTGAAGCTCCTGTGGGAAGCGGACTGGGACCAGGGCGAGACGTGGATGCGGGTCCAAGCCCTCATGCTGCTCCTCGCTCAGATAGCAGCCGACGACGCGCAAGCCAAGCCGATGCACCGGACCCAACTCGACAGAGCACGTCGCCGTCTCGGCGTCACCTGGCAGATCCGCGCGGCGTAATCCGGCTTGGTGGGGAGTGGGCACCCCCATGCATCGCCGTCATCCCCCGAAAAGGACGGCGATTAGCCACCGTAGAGCGGGCATGACGTGCTCTTCGACGTTCGGCCAGACGTGCTCCCGAAGCCACGGCCAGACGTGATCCCGCCCGATCACGTAGAGAAGGCCCCACGGGATCGATAGTCGTCGTTCTCTTCTCCGTGGGGTACTTGTACGGTGCCGGCCGCGTGGTGCTGGGTCGATCATTCTCTTGTTCCTCGCTGCCCCGAAGGGCGTAGTTGGCGCCGGAGCGCCTGGATGGTTAGCCACACTCAAGTGGGTGTGTCTGCTTCTCATACTCCGGTAGCTGCCTCCTCGTGATCCCGACAGGGCTGCAGTGAAAGACCCTCTCGATCGCTGTCAGGACGCGGATCTGACGCGTTCCAGAAACTGCTTCAAGGACGCCACGAGGGCATTCCCATATGAGGAGGGGGCCAGTTGCCCTGATCTGCCCGGTGAACGCCGCCAGCTGACGAAACGAAGATCCTGACGGGGCGGAAGCCGGTCCTGTGGGCGGCGCCCGCGGCGGCGAGCGGCGCACACTGTGACCATGACGTCAGTAGAAGTACTCAACGCGCGCCGACGCGACGAGGCGCAGATGGAGGCGCTGTTCAGCTCGGGGTGGCCGGCGTTCATCTCCGCCGACCGCCTCGCGGAGGAGCACCTGCCGCACGTCCGCCAGCGATTCACCCGGTTCGAGCTCGTGGTCCTCGATGAGGACGTGCCGGTCGCCGCCGGCTGGGCGGTGCCGATCCGGTGGCACGGCACCCGCGAGGGTTTGCCCGCCGGGTACGGCGACTCCCTCCGCAGGGCGCTCGAAGAGGAGGACGAGGCGACGACCCTCGTCGTCTGCGCCGCGCAGGTGCACCCAGACCGCACCGGCGCCGGCCTCGCCGGGACGCTGCTCGGCGCGTTCCGCGACCTCAGCGTCACCGGCGGCTACGAGCACGTGATCGTGCCGCTGCGCCCGACGATGAAACCGCGGTACCCGCTGACCCCGATCGACGTCTACGCGGCCTGGACCCGGGGGGACGGGCTGCCGCTGGATCCGTGGCTGCGCACGCACGTGCGGATGGGCGCGAGCGTCCTCGACGTCGCCCCTCGGTCGCAGGTGATGACCGGCACCGTCGCCCAGTGGGAGGAGTGGACCGGGATGGTCCTGCCGGCGTCGGGGGAGTACGTCATCCCGGGCGGCCTCTCGACGCTGCGCGTCGACCGCGACGCGGATGAGGGGATCTACGTGGAGCCGAACATCTGGGTGCAGCACCGCTGATCCGGCGGTGTCCCGTTTGGGGATGGTTCACCGGGCCGATCTGGTGCCCGGCCGTGGAAGACTCGTTGGGCCGACGACAGCGGAGCGTGACGCCAGTGACTTCAGTAGTGAGCCTCATCCGCTCCAACAGCCTCTCCGGCGCAGCGCAGTATGCGTACGCCGCGACAGTTCCCGCCGGCTCGCGCATGATCTTCCTCGCCGGAGATGTTGCACTGGACGCGGTAGATCCCCTGCCCCGGAGTTGCCGTCACTTCGTCCCTAGTCTTTTCCTATGAACGCATCGAGCTCATTGCCCTCTCTTGACGGTTACCGCTTCGCGGCTGTCCGCGACACAGTCGGCGGCGAAGTAGGACCTGAGACTGTCTTCGACTACCACGAAGCGGACGGCGAGGTGTGGGCCACCTACGCCGGCGGCGCAGTCCGGCGGGGATTCCTTGTCGGCACTCGAACCGGTGACACGGTGGCGTTCCGCTACTGCCAGCTCAACGAGGACGGCGAGACCTCGACGGGATCCTGCGTCTCCGAGATTATTCTCGACCCAACTGGGCTGCTTCGAATGAAGGAGACGTGGGCCTGGGAATCAAAACCCGGTAATGGCACCAGCGAAGTCACGGAGATCATCGTCCCTCGCCTAGCATCGGTCGTCACAGAACCCCGAGCCCGACCCTTTCACGAGTCGTAGAATGAGTGACAAGTTATAGGACAACACTGCTCGGCGCGCCGGGTTGACGCTGGCTTGTCACGTATTCGGCCGTATAAGTGACAGGGGTCCGCGATGCTCGTCGGATACATGCGCGTCTCAAAGACCGATGGAACGCAGACCACCGACCCGCAGCGCGACGCGCTACTCGCGGCCGGCGTCGATGACGCGCAGCTCTACTCCGACCTCGCGTCCGGCCGGAAGGATGATCGGCCGGGTTTGCTGTCGTGCCTGAAAGCGCTCCGCGAAGGCGACACGCTCGTGGTGTGGAAGCTCGACCGGCTCGGACGCGACCTTCACCACCTCGTGAACACCGTCCATGACCTCACCGCCCGCGGCATCGGGCTGAAAGTGCTCACGGGTCAGGGCGCGGCGATCGACACGACCACCG
Organism: Rathayibacter sp. AY2B7; assembly: GCF_002931635.1. Taxonomy (NCBI): domain Bacteria; kingdom Bacillati; phylum Actinomycetota; class Actinomycetes; order Micrococcales; family Microbacteriaceae; genus Rathayibacter; species Rathayibacter sp. AY2B7. Next base: position 12,119 of record NZ_PSUC01000040.1, read on the forward strand.
CCGCCGGCAAGCTGGTCTTTGGGATCTTCGCGGCCCTCGCCGAGTTCGAGCGCGAGCTCATCTCCGAACGAACCATGGCGGGCCTCGCGTCCGCTCGAGCACGCGGTCGGGTCGGCGGGCGCCCGTTCACCATGACGCCCGCCAAGGTGCGACTCGCCATGGCATCGATGGGCAAGCCGGAAACGAACATCGGCGCCCTCTGCAAAGAACTCGGCATCTCCCGCCAGACGCTCTACCGCCACGTCTCACCCACCGGTGAGGTACGACCGGACGGCCTCCGCGTCCTCGGGCGCAAGAGCACCTAGACGCAGCTCGCCGACGCCGGCGTACGCTCTGAATGACGGCTCCGGTAGTTGTGCAGACGACATTGAAGATCTGTGCAGAGGACCTCGAGAACTGACACGTATGCGGATGCTCCACTGCGACAGATCCATTGTCTTGACGCAGAAACATGTTCACTTATCGCCTCGTTACCATTGACGGTTCCGTAACGGATCCCTGGCCGGCTGATGAGGCCGCGCTGCGGCCGGGTTCAGCTGGTGAGTCGGCGGACCTGTTCGGCGGAGAGCTGGCGGTCGGCGTGGAGGACAACCCGAGCGGTCGGGTCCGTGCTGTGCGCATCCGGACCTTCCCACCTCCGCTGAAGGCCGAGTCGCTCGATGGTGCGGCGGGAGCGTGCGTTGCGTTCTGCGACGACCGCGGTGACGGGCAGCTCCGGTCGGAGTGAATGGGCGAGTTCGATGCCGGTGAGGGCGACTTCCTGCGCGTAGCCCTTTCCCCAGTGGTCGGGGTGGAGGGTGAACGCCACGTTCCAGGCCGCGTCGGAGAGGAGGGTGCATCCACCCATCCCGATCAGATCATGGTTGTCCGTGGGGGAGTCGCGCCGGCGGATCACCCAGCTGCTGAGTCCGTCTTGTGTCCACTGGGTCCTCCGGTATGCGATGACGGCCCGGGTCTGATCGGCGGAGAGATGGAGGAGGAGCGGATCTTCTTCCGCGATCCGCGGATCGGTGTAGAGGCGGGACAGCTCGTCGAGGTCGGTTTCGGCGGGCCGGCACAGTCGGAGTCGGTCGGTGAGCACGTCGAGGTCCCCTGGGGCGCAGGCCTGTCCGTCGCTCACGATCATGGGACGAGGATTCCACGTTCCGACCGCTCGACGAGCCTTGTGTGCGCGTGCGATCCGGTCGCGGGAGGTACCCCGCACGGGGATCGGTGACCGGTTGTTCTCAATTGCTGACGTGAGCCAGCGTCCGCGCGTACGCGATCATCGGATGACCACCGAGCGGATGCGGCGCGGGATCCCCGTGAGGCTCGAAGCCGGACGCCTTGTAGAGCTTTTCTGCCCGATCGTTTCCGGCGCGGACGTGCAACTTCAGGACGAGGTAGCCGAGCTGAGTAGCGGTCTGGATCGCGTCGTCGAGCAGTATCCGTCCGAGTCCGTGCCCTGTCTCGCTCGGTGCGACGGCGAGCAGTTCGAGCAGCGCGCTGTGTCGGCCGGGACGATCGCCTGCGTCGACGGTGAGAGCGAACCCGCGGGGATCCGAGCCGATGACGGCGAACCGCACGAGAGGCCGGTGGAACTTCGCTCGAGCCCTCTCGGCGACCGCGTCGTCCTGACTGCATCCGTCTCGTGCTCTGAGTGCCTGCAGCCACAGGTCGATGCAGGGCCTGCGATCGTCAGGCGAGCCGGCTCGGATCTTCACACGCTGAGGCTATCGAGGCAGCCGTCGGACAAGTTCCGAGGCGTGGTCGGGCTCACTGGTCGAGTCGTCGCGTGAAGGAGCGGCGGATGCCGGTCGCGGTGAGGAGCCCGACGGCGGTCACCAGGGCGGTGGCGAGGAACACGGAGCTCGTTCCGGCGACTCCGCCGAGCCACCCTGCGAGGACGGGGCCGGCGACCTGGCCGATGTACTGCGCGGAGACGTTGTATCCGAGCACGAGTCCGACGCTCGTGTCGGGGAGGAGTCTGCGGATGGTGGCGACGACAGTGGGGGTGATGCCGCCGAGCGCGATCCCGGTCAGGAACCGCAGGATCGCGAACGAGACCAGGTCGGCAGCGAAGAACTGAGCGACGAGGAGGACCGTCGCGGCGGTCAGGCTCAGGGTGAGGACGTGGAGGTGTCCGATCCGGTCGGCCAGTCGGCCGAGGTTGGGGGCGGAGAGGATCGTGCCGAACGCGGTGAGTGAGAAGACCACGGCAGCGGAGATCGCGATGTCGTCCGTCGAGCCGGTCAGGGCATGGATGTGCTCGGCGATGATCGGTTCGACTGAGATCGTGGCGAACATGAGCAGCGTCGACAGGCTGAGGAGAGCGAGGACCGGTGCTTTGTGCGGGACGGTGGCCCAGGAGCTGGATCGCTTCGCGTTCGACGGTTCCGTTCTCGAACGCGGGACCTCCTTGAGGAACAGGGTCGTGCCGAGGAACGCGAGGAAGATCAGTGCCCCGGTCGCGAGGAACGCTCCCTCGACGCCGATGACCTGGGCGAGGGTGCCGCCGATCAGCGGACCGGCGATCGTGCCGGCCATGATCGCGGAGGACAGCACGCCCAGCGCCCAAGCGGAGCGCTCCTTCGGGGTCTGGGCGGCGACGAGGATGGTCGATCCGGAGGCGTAGCCGCCGAGCAGCCCGACGAGCAGGCGCAGCAGGACGAGCTGTGTGACATCCTGCGCCAGCCCGATCAGGGACATGGCGATCGCCATCCCGAGGCTCGCGCGGATCAGCATCGGCTTGCGACCGAAGCGGTCGCCGAGGTGTCCCCACAGCGGGGCGGTGAGTGCGGCGGTGAAGAAGGTGGCCGCGTAGGCGATCCCCGACCAGAGGGTCACTGCGGCCGGGTCGGAGACGCCGAGGTCACGGACGTAGAGGGGGAGGATCGGCAGGATCAGTGTCATGCCGACGATGGTCGTGAACGAGCCGAGCGCGCACACGAGGAGGTTGCGGCGCCAGATCAGAGAGGTGTCGGACGGCGAGGAGAGGGTGGTCATGAGCGCTCCGTGCGAAGGGGAGGTGCGCAGGCAGCACGACCACCGCGACGGGGGCGCCTACCGGACTAGGACCCGTCGCGGCGAAGAAGGAGCTGCCGAACGACCATGACGGGTTCACCGTAGTCGACAGGAGACCTGTCTCGACACCGACCGATCGTTCAGCGGGTCACGCGATTCGCCGCCGTTGGAAGGATCGGCAGTCTCTTCGCGCGAAGGGTCGCGGCGAGGAGCCGGCCGAGGAGAGAGGCGATGCCTGCTGTGACCGCGTATTCCGTGATGAGGCCCGCGGAGGAGGGCCAGGTCGCGTTTCCCGACGCGAGTACCAGCGCGGTGGAGGCGGCGGCGCCGATCACGAGTCCCAGACCCAGGAACGCGGCTACCTGCCCGATGCGCGGGAAGCGGCGTGTCCGCCGGTCGAGCCAGAGACTGGAGGGAAGCCACAGGAGAGCGCCCGCGACAGCGAACGCAGCCGCCGTGCCCGCGACGATCCCTGCTGCGGACCCGCCCGAGACATCCCAGCTGCCCGCAGTCCGCAGCAGCGCGAGGACCGCAACGATCGGCCACGCCAGAATCCCCCATGCCAGTTCTCGTGCTCCCATGAGGATCATGGTCCGGCACGTCGGTGAACACACCATGAATCAGAACCGTTCAGCGCGTCAGCGAGTCGCGCGTCGGTGAGACGTGTCGAGGACGGATCCGCTGCGGGGAGCGGCACGTGAAAGTCGGACGCCGTGAGCGGAGCTTGGGCCAGTCGCCGGCTGAGTGCGTCGAGCTCAGCCGTGAGTGAGGCGATGGTGGGGCGTTTCAATCGCTGATTGCGGTCGAGGCCTACCTGCGCGGAGAGACTTCCTGCACAGAACGGCTTGGCCGCTCGGTGCCACGTCGCCCATATCGCGCCACGATGCCGGTGACGAGAGCGAGCAGCGCGATGGTCATCGAGGCGATGACGCCAGCTCTGAACGCTCCGGCGTAGGCGAGGTCGTATGTCGGGTAGTCGGTGATCTGCGTGTAGGCGATCCAGAGCATGAACGCGACGGTCATGGCGACTCCCGCGACGGCCGCGGCAACGATCCATATGACGCGCCGCCGAGCCGGTGAGAATTTGCCCGCAAGAGAGCTCTGTGCCATATCGAAAATGTTGCAGGTTCTGATGAACACCGCATGACCGAGAGCGTACCGACGTCAGTTGCTGAGCCGGCTGGCTTGTCTCGTCAGGGGATTCTTGGCCGGGTGCGCACATTGGGCTGCTCTGCGGTCAAGTTCAGTGGGTGAGTCGGCGGACCTGTGCGGCGGAGGGCTGGCGGTCGGCGTAGAGGCTACTCGTGCGGTCGGATGCCGGGCCGGAGTGCCCAGAGTTCTGATTGCCGGCCCGGGGTAGGCAACGAGGACCGCCGACCATCCGCACGGGAAGGGTCCGCCGCGTCCCGCTCTTCTCCTGAATCCTCGCGGTGATCGCGCTCAGGAGATCGGCCGCCGTCATCGTCGGCGGAGGCGTGCCCGCCGGAAGGCGCCGGCGATACCCGAGAGCCGACGCTGACGCGGATCAGGCGACAGCGCTCCCCGCCAGCGGATGTGAGAGCAGGATCCCCGCGACGAGGACGACTGTGGCGGCCGGTAGCACGAACTCGAGGGGGCGTACTCCACGTCGATTCATCGCTGAGGGCGCCAGATGGATGAGCACGCCGACTGCGAGCAGCACGGCGCACGCGAGCAGACCCCATCCGCCGAGGAAGAGCAGACTGACGGCGGGGCCACTCGAGTCGGGGATCCCGTACCAGACGGTGTCCGCGATCCAGAGCATCGCGGCGGCGACGCCGGCCGATGCGAGCGCGACCCACGACACGACCGTGCTCGAGTCGGTCGAGGTCGATCTCCCAGTGTCCACCTGTCGAACGCTAGAGCAGCCGACGGCGCAGGACAACCGGGCCGGAGCGAATGACAAGTGGACGTGCATCGTCGTCGTTCCTCGCTGCTCCGCGGTCCTGATTCGACACGTGAAGCGGAGTCGGTGACAGCTCAGGGTCGCCGCGCCTCCGCTTCGATGAGTGCCGGCCCGTCGCGGGAGGCCGCCCGTACGGGGACGGGCTAGCGGTCAGTCCTGCGCAGTGAACTCGATCTCGGGTGCTGCCCCGTCCGCCAGGAGGAAGTAGCCGATGAACACGACGTCTTCGCTCGTGGTGTCGAACTTGGAGACGATGACCCCGGCAGGCTCGTAGAAGACGTCGCCGGCGCGAAGGGTGGTTTGTGCCTCCTCACCGATCTGGAATGTGACCGACCCCCTTTCGATGGCTCCGAAGACAGGGCCGTTGTGAACGTGAGCACCGCCCTTCGTGCCAGCTGCGATTGAGATTCGGCGCACCTCGACGTGGGACACGTCCATGCCGCCTGCAAGCGACTGGTGGAGAAGAGTTGATCGAGTGATGGGCGATTCAGTCATGGTCACAGCCTGGTCGGACGGATCGCTCAGACGTGGGTCGTCGGACTCAGGAAATACGGCTCGCAATGTGCGGTTCTCGCCAACGGCCGCGTGGTCCGACACCCCCGCCGCTGCCGGAACTTGTCTCGATAGCCGATGGGCTAGCGCGTCAGACCCAGCGTTTCTCTGCAGACCTAAGTGCTCGTTCCGAGGGCTGCGGGGACAGCAGGTCACCGAGCTCGCGCTTCGCCTTCTGGTACCGACTGCGCGCCGTTGACGGCGGGACGGAGACGATCTGAGCTGCCTCGCTGAGAGAGAATCCGTCCCAGTGCACCAGTCGCACGAGCTCTGCGAGCTCTGGAGCGAGCTTGTCCAGAGCTGCCCGTACGTCGAGGGCGATGTCGGAGGGTTCTGCGATCACGACGGTGGGGTCGATGGTGCCGCGGAGCTTCTCGGCGAGGAGGTCTTGGCGCCGGCGTGTCCTGCTGGTGTTCAGGACGACGTTCCGCGCGACCACGAACAGCCAGAGGCGGGCGTCCTCGTCCGGCAGGGGCATGGATGACGATCGGCGCCACGCGATCGTCATTGTCTCGGAGAGCGCGTCGGGAGCGTCGTCGGCGCCGACTCGGCGTTCGAGGTAGTTCAGAAGGTCACGGGCTGTGGCGTCGAGGATCGTGACCACGCGATCGGCTCGGGTGTCGCGGCGGCTCACTGTGTGAGGTCTGCCTGGGTGAATTTTGCGCAGTCGTCCTGGCTTCCGAAGGAGAGATCCGATCCGGTGACGGGATCGACCACTCCTCGATCTTCGAGCTCGTCCCAGACGACGTTGATGATCGCGCCCTCCACGGCTTGGCGGTACAGCTCATCTTCGGAGTACAACTCGGTCGCGGGCACCACGGTGTCGCCGTCGTCGCCGCGGACGGTCACGTCCCGGGCGACGATCCGAGCAAGCTCGCCGTCGACGTCCGCGAGGGCGAGCACGTCGGTGGTGCGAAGCACGTCCTGCATCTCCTTGATGTCCTCCGGGTCGCCTTCCTTGGCGACGCTTCGGAGCTCGCATTCTCTTCCGCTGGGCAGGGTGAAGTGGACAACGGAATCCGGATTCGCCACCCACGGCTCCCACCCCGAGAGCGTCGCTGCCGCTGCTGCACCCGTGCCGCCCAGCGTGAGAGCGACGACGGTCCCGATCACGAGCGCACGAGGCGTCGCCTGTCGCCTGCCGCGTCGCGCGTTCCACTCCGCTCCGCGAATCATCTCTCGAAGAGAGGAGTCGGAGACGGCTTCCGCCAGTGGGGTCGGCGGCGCCGATTCGTCCAGGAGCGCGTTCATCGCCCGATCGCTGCCCGCGTCGTGAGGTTCGGTGGTCATGATCTGCTCCTGTGCGCTCGAGTGGCCTTCACTCTGTACATGTCCGGCAGGACCCCGAATTGACGACGCGACGATGGAATCAGTCGAGAGTCTGTCCCGTAAGGGGATGGCCATCTGACGGAGCTAGACCTCGGCTTGGAGTTCCGACTTCAGCTGTTGTCGAAGTCGCGCGTTTCGGGTCCGGATCGTGGAGGGGTTTTTCTCGAGGATGCGTGCGGCTTCTTCGAGGGTGAAGCCTTCCCAGTGGACCAAGCCGATGATGTCGCGATCAACGGCGGGCAACCTCTCGATGAGGTGGTGGAGGTGCGCGCTGATGTCGTCCAGCTGGTCGTGGGCCGGGTTGTGAACGACAATCTGGTCTCGGAGGCGGTCAACGAGGCTGGTTCGGCGGCGATTCGAGCGGTGGTGAGTAGCGAGGACTCGGCGTGCGACCCCGTAGATCCAGAGCGTCCCTTCGTTGCCGGCGGGTACGTCTTTCGCGCGGCGCCAGACTGTGAGCATGGTCTCGCTGAGGAGGTCGGGGGCGTCATCCAGGGGAGCTCGGCGGGAGAAGTAGCGCAGTAGCGGTTCCGCCTGGGCGAGAAGCAGGAGCTCCACCCGTCTGGCGCGCTCGTCGTCGCCTCGCCGCGTCGAGGAGGCTTTCGATGACAGCTGGTCGTCCAGGGTCACCGCAGTTCTCCTTCGCAGTCGGATTCGGCTCCGCTCAGCATGTCCTCGGGCACCAGTTCGTCGGGGACTTCGGCCCAGATCACCGTGGTCAGAGCCGCCCCGAACGAGAACTTGTCGAGGTTGGCCTGCGTGAGGCCGGCGGTCTCTTCGCTGTTCCGTGGGATGTAGGGATGTGCGAGGGCTTCTTCGTAGACGCGCTGGCCGATCCCTGACCAGTCGTGCTCAGCGATGAAGTCCTTTACCGCTGCCGGGTCGCTCGTGCCGCCGATGCCGGCCTCGACCGCGTAGTGACAGCTGACCTGTCGACCCGAGTCGGTCGTGTAGTTGATCGGGACGATCGCGTCCGCATCGAATCCCACGGTGAAGACGACGGCCCCGGCTGTCGTCGCGGCGAGGACACCGATCACGGGGAGGATTAGAAGCGGGCGACGCCACCACGGACGCCGTGGTGTCGCGCTCTCCGCGGTGGCGGACACCAGGTCCTCAATAACAGTGCGAGACGCGAGCCCACCTATCGGACTACGTCCCGAGCGGGCCAGGAACTCATCGAATCCGTCGTCGTCCATCGTTTCCTCCTCGAGCAGACCTTGCTCTTCACTATGGACATGGCCGGTCGGGCGCGGAACGTCTCAGGAACGCCGTCCAAGTTCTAAATGGTTGGCTTCCGCCGCGCGGCCGACGTCCCGTATGGGGATGGTTGGCCGGGCGCCTAGACGTCTGCGGGCAGCGGTATCGTCCCGCGAAGCCTGTGGCGGTGAAGCTCGCACCGTCGATCATTACTCCGACGTTCGGGCCGGAGGACATCCGCGCGGGATGTTCCTACTGCGCTCGGAACTGGCGCTGGTCGCTGCAGTAGCAGTGATGGCCGCGAGCGGCTGTCCTGCGGAACGCTGCCGCCCGCGCCCGCGCGCGGCGCATCCCGCGCGCCGGGCTGGTGCGGGGAACGGCCCTCCCGCAGACGCCAACTTGCAGCTCGCTGCCACGAACACTGTCCCACTGATGATCTTCGAAGGGCATGCGTGTCCCGCTGCCAAGCCCGGGTGTCGGCAACACCCAGGGTTGTATTGCCGAGCTATGCGGAGTAGGCCTAGACGTGCACGACGACCGCTCACAAGGGGTGAGCGCGGGGACTTGGATGAAGGTCGTAATAGTCATGCACACCTCACGAAATCGGTCCGCTGGCAAAATCGCCACGGTGTTCGTTGCGCTCGTCCTGGGTACGGTTGTCGCACCTGCCGCTCAGGCTGACGTACCAGGACTGAACACTCATTCCTGCGACGGACAGACGTACGACCACTCGCTCGGCAGCTACAGCAACGACCAGGGGGACTTGCCGCTGCGTTGCGGAAATTCCCGGTTCGGACTGAATCACATCATCGCTCGCGGCCACTTTGACGCGGACACCAACTTCGATATTCAGCAGACACTCAGCTACGGCCTCTACGCACCCGGGAGCTTAGGCTCTAAGACGCTCTACGACGCGAACTGCACACCCGTCTACTTCGTTCTCTTCGGATATAACGCCTACAACGGCTCCGATCCCCTCGCTAACCCCATCGGCGTCGTCAACGCCTACAAAATCGACAGCACCATAAACACCCGATCTACCAGCAGCACCACCGCCGCACCCATCATCCAACCGCCCTACGGGACCGGATGCCCCGTCTACACCCCGATCGAGAACGATTGACCGACACCCGCGACCTCGCCGACGTCGTGGGGTGGATGCGCCGCCACTACTCCACCCCGTACGACGTCATCGCGGCTACCGCAACCCACAGCTCAAACGGATGGAGCGTTGACACAACCATTCGAGCTACACCCACCTCCACTGACGAGGTAGTGAATCTCGACCAGTGGGACCCTGCCGCAATCGATTCCCTGACCACCGGAGGCGACCTTGCAGTCGAAGCCTTCGCGCTAATCTTGCACGCCAACCTCATCGAATGGTGGGATACGGAACGACCGAAAACGTCGACGCGATACTGAACCACTAAACAATGTGACGAATCAAGCATAAGATCCGAGCAGACACCCCCTGCGAGGCGACGGACGGAAAGCAGCTGATTGCTCCGTTGAGCGGCTCTTCACCGGCACGCCGACAGCATCACGGGCCGCCGACCGACTCGACCCTTCCCTCGGCAGCTCCCAGAACCGCGCCACCCCGGGCACGCTGCTTCAACTTCGATCCCATCGCCAACACTCCGACTCACGGTGGTATTGCAACGACCGGCTGAACCCAAGTCCCCCTAACGGACACCTCCGGAGTAGATGAGGACAGCCGCTCCGGCGTCGAGGAGCCTCTCCGGCCCCTGTTCGATGCGCGAGGATTTGGACATGCGTACCGATAGGGAATCGCTCTCCGCGTCGAGCGGGAGCCTCGCGCCCGCAGCGCGAGGCTCCTCTGACCCGGCCCGGCTCGAACGGGCTGCCACCCTCACCGTGCTGCGGGCAGGACACCCCCTTACTGGATTAGGGGTGCCTTGGGCGGGCGCATTCGACGGTAGTGCGGCGCGAGCCTCGGAGGGCTAGTGCGTCGATGCGTCCGGCGTCCGATGAGGGGTCGTCGTCCGGCCGCCCAGGATGGCCGCGCATGAGACCGGAATCTCGCGGCGCTGTTTGTCGCAAGAGACCCGCCCGATGAGATGCCCGATGGTGGGGCGTCAACTGACACACTGAGCGCACGGTCGCTCGTGGGATACGCCCGCGTCTCAACCGACAAGCAGGATGCGACCGCGTAGCGCGACGTGCTCCGGGCGGCCGGCATCCCATCCGATCGGATCTACGTCGATTCCGGTCTGACGGGCCGGAACCGCGAGCGTCCCGCGCTGCGGGAAGCGCTGGCGGCATGCGACGCCGGATCGACTCTGCTCGTGACGAAGCTCGACCGGCTCGCGCGGTCCATCACAGACCCTCGCGACATCGTTGATGAGCTGACCCGCCGCGGGGTGAAGCTCAGCATCGGGGGATCGGTCCACGATCCGGAGGATCCGATCGGCCGGCTGCTGTTCAACGTGCTCGCGATGGTCGCGGAGTTCGAGGGGGATCTGATTCGTGCCCGCACTCGTGAGGGGATGAAGGTCGCGAAGGCCAAGGGGCGTCTGCGTGGCCGTCAGCCGAAGCTGTCGCCGAAGATCGAGGCGCATCTGGTCGCAGAGCATCGTGCCGGGAACTGCACCGTTGCCGAGTTCGCGGCGGAGTTCAAGGTAGCGCGGTCGACGATCTATCGGGCGGTGCAGCGGGCTGATGCGCGCGCCGCTGGCGCTGTCGCCCTGGCGCCGCCGACGGAGGGCGCGTGATGTCGGGGGCGGAGAGGGTACCTGCGCTGGTGCCGGAAAGGGTGGAAGTGCTGCCCGGTTGGTCTGCGCTTACACGTGTTCTCAGCACCGGGTGGGAACTCTCGCCCAGGCGATCGCCTGTATCTGGCTCTTCGTCGGGTTCGCGGTCCTTCCTCCGGGATCGCGTCTGCCCCTTTTCGTGCAGCTAGTGCTGTTCTTCGCCGCTCTCGCTTGGTCAATGATCTGTCTCGCGATCGGCACGTCCAGGGTCACCGGTGAGAAGGAAGCCGGTTACACGACCCTGGGGCTCGGGCGCATCACGGTTCCTGCGGTTGATGCGAGAACGGGCGTCGTCCTGCGGGCGGCAGGCGAGCCGCACTGCCGACTCGTCGGCCGGGTCCGGCACTCCACCGCCGACGCGTCCGCCGCTCAGTCGAACCGCGCGCCCTCCGGCCGCGGCGGCAGCACGAACAGGATCAGCAGGAACACGTAGCCGGCGATCGGCATGAGGATCGCGAGGATCCACAGCCCGCTGCGGTTCACGTCGTGCAGTCGCCGCCAGATCAGCGAGAGCGACGGGAGGAACGTCGCCAGCGCGATGGCGCCCGCGGCGAGCGACACCCAGAAGGTCTGGAACGGCGCGCCGCTCGGGTACGGGGTCAGCGTGAAGTCGAGGCGCCACGGACCGCCGTCGGCCAGCTGCAGCAGCCCCGTGAGGACGCTGCCGAGGAGGATGATCCACCAGTACTCGGCCCGGCTCGCCCTCCCGCGGAAGCGGAGGTAGTTGCCGAAGAAGCGGCGGAGCGCCGCCATCGGCGGAGCCCCGTAGTAGGGGAGGGTCAGCGGCGGCTCGAGGGTGCTCGGGCTCATCGGGTTCCGTCTCTCATCCCTCGACCGTATCCCCTGCTCCCCGGGGCGCCGCGTCGTCCGTGCGGACGACATCCCGGTGTTCGCCTCGGCGGAACGCCGCCGTGTTCACGAAGCCGGAGGCCGCCGTGTCCACGACTGAGGAAGGCTGCCGTGCTCACGACCGAAGAAGGCTGCCGTGCTGACAGCGCAGGAACACCGCCGTGTTCACGAAGCTGGAGGCCGTTGTGGACGCGATCAGCGAGTAGGGACCGCCTCCGCCCGCACCGCCGCCGTCGCCCGGGCGTCGACGATCAGGCTGACGACGAGCCCCACGGCGACGATGACGATCGCGACCCACGGCAGCACGTCGAGCCCGCTCGCGTCGATCGCCAGTCCGCCGACGACCGCGCCGCCGCCGATGCCGATGTTGAACGCCGTCGTCTGGAGCGCCGCGGCGAGGCTCCGCAGCTGGAAGGAGGAGGTGCGCAGCATCCGGGTCTGCAGCATCGCCGGGATGCCGCCGAACGCGATGTTCCAGATCACGGCGGCGACGACCACGGCCGTGGCGGCGCCGGTGCCTGCGGCGACGGCCAGGCACGCGAGCGCCAGGACGACCGCGATCGCGGCGACCACGAAGCCCGAGCGGGGGAACCGGTCGGTCGCGAAGCCGGCCAGGACGAGTCCGACCGCCCCTGCGCCGCCGAACGCGAAGAGCACGAGCGGCACCGTGTCGGGGGCGAAGGAGGCGTTCTCGAGCCAGGGCGTGATGTAGGTCGAGAGGGTGTTCTGGCCGATCAGCACCAGCAGGATGACGACGCAGACGCCGATGATGCGGGGGAGCGTCCGGTCCTTCCGCGCGGGCAGGCGGATCTCGCCGGTCCGCAGCGGGATGTGGTGGTCGACCGCGGGCAGGAACTTCACCACGATCAGCGCGAGCACGAGCACGACGCCGCCGAGGATCGCGAAGGTGGGCCGCCAGCCGAACGCGTGCCCGAGCGCCGTGCCCAGGGGGACGCCGAGGACGAAGGCCGCGGATCCGCCGCCCGCCGTGATCGCGGTCGCGCGGCCGAGCTGCTCCGGAGCGACGAGATGCGCGGAGTAGGCGGCGACGATCGCCCAGAAGAGGCCGTGGGCGAGCCCGCCGAGGATGCGGGCGCCGATGAGCAGCCCGAAGGTGGGGGCGAGCGCGGCGAGGACGTTGGCGACCGCGATGGTGCACAGCGCCACGAGGAGGAGGCTCTTGCGCGAGAAGCGCTGGGTCACGAGGGTCAGCGGAGTCGTCGCGACGACGACGGTCGCGGCGAAGATCGTGACGAGCTGGCCGGTGAGCGAGATGCTCACGCCGAGGTCGCGCGACATGTCGGGGATGAGCCCGGTCGGGAGGAACTCGCTCGTCACGGAGACGAAGACGGCGCCGGCGAGCGTGAGCAGGCCGATCCAGGGGAAGGCAGGGGCTTTCGCGGTGTCCTGAGGGTTCACGGTGTCCTGAGGTCGGGGGCGGGCTTGTGCGCCTCCGCCGACGCCGTGTTGATGATGGTGGCGCCCGCGGGCAGGTGGGGGAGGGCCGCGCGGATGATCCGGAACGGAGCGAAGACGTTGACCGCGAAGGTCGCCTCGAACTGCTCGTCGGTGATGTCGAGCAGGTCCTCCTTCCAGATCTGCTTGCCGGCCACATTGACCACCGCGTCGAGCCCGCCGAGGCCCTCGACCGCCTCCGCCACGAGCCGCGTGCAGTACTCGGCACTCGTGAGATCGCCGGGGATCGGCACGGCGGTGCGTCCCTCCGCACGGATCAGCCCGATCACGTGCTGCGCGTCCTCCTCCTCGCTCGGGAGGTAGGCGAGGGCGACGTCGGCCCCCTCGCGGGCGAAGGCGATGGCCACGGCGGCGCCGATCCCGGAGTCGGCTCCCGTGATGAGCGCGCGGCGGCCCTCGAGCCGGCCGGTGCCGCGGTAGCTCTCCTCGCCGAGGTCCGGCACCGGGGTCATCCGCGACTGCAGCCCGGGCTCGGGCTGCTGCTGGACCGGCGGAGTCACATCCGGGTACTGGGTGGCGGGGTTCGTGAACGTGTACTGGTCGGGCATGGCTCCTCCGTCCGCGGCACCCGGATCGGGCCGCTCCCCTCCATCCCAGGCGAGCCGCGCCTCCGGGGCCACCCCGTGCACAGGCGGGCGGCGCTGTGGTAGCCGGCACCGCGCCTGCTCGGAGGACCGGCGCGGCGACCCGGACGTGCCGGCGCCCCCTCCGCGGATGAATACCGGACGACAGTGCGCTCCCCCGCGCGCCGACGCCGCCCGGGCGTGCCTCCTGACCCTGGTCGGCGATCTGGCGACCCTCGCCGAGACCGTGGT
>NZ_PSUC01000041.1:0-25912 GCF_002931635.1 Rathayibacter sp. AY2B7
TCGATGAGCAGATCGACGAGGGCGTCGGCCCGCAGCTGTGCGAGCGTCCGGCCGTCGCCGAGGGAGATGTCGGCGTCTCCACCGGCGCCGCCACCCGTCCGGTCCGCCCCGCCGTCCCGGTCCGCCCCGTCCCGGTCCGCCCCTCAGCCCCGGTCCGCTCCCGTCCCGCTCCGGCTGGCGGACGCCCCCGCCGCGCAGGAGAGCCGTCGAACTCGGGAGATCACGACCGGACGACCTCCACGTGGTTCACGTTCTCCGCCGCCCCCGGCTCCGCCTGACGCTCCGCTCCCGCCGTCTCAGCCCGTGAATCCGCCGAACAGCAGCGACACCGTCATCGCGATGATGACCGAGTCGAAGGCGAACGCGAAGACGACGTTCGCGCGCACCAGGCGCCAGCCCTCTCTCGAGCGGATCTCGGCCGAGACCGTGGCCGCCATCGTGGACAGCAGGAGCGCGAGGGTCGCGTCGTCACTGAAGTGCGGCGCCTCCTCGAAGGCGAAGCGCACCTGCGACCGCCGGGGCGACCGCGACTCGAGGCGCAGGCAGGCCTCTGCGACCGCAAAGACCATCAGCACCCACGAGCTCGCGACGGCGAGCAGGGCGGCGGCGATGGAGAGGGGCTCGCTGCGGAACTCCGTCCTCTGCGCGATCGCCACCGTGACCGCGATCGCCACCGCGACCACGATCGCCGGCACCGCCGCCGACAGCGTCGTGCCGGTCGCCCCGGTCGCCCCGGTCGCCCCCAGCATCCGCGAGAGGAGGCGCCGCTCGCCGCGCGCCTCCTCCTCGGCGGTGCTCCGCAGCGCCTGCTCGTCGAGGCGCGAGTACGAGGCGGCGCTCCAGCCCACGGAGAGGGCGGTGGAGAGCGGCCGGCCGAGCAGGTGCACCGGAACGAGGGTCGCCGTTGCATCGACGGCCCCGTCGCCCGGAGCGAGCGGCCCCGTCGCCAGGACGAGCAGCACCACCACGATCGTGACCAGGAGGCTCACGCAGACCCGGAACAGATCGGAGCGGGGTCGTTTGCGCGCGGTCATCGTCGTCCTCCCCGTCAGGGGCTCGAAGCGCGCCCCGAACAATCTCCACGCCGTTCCGTCCTGCGGTGTCCCCGTGCACCACCGGGCCATTCGTTGCAACCAACAACAAATCCCCCCGCGCACCCGGCAGAATGGACCCATGACCTCACGGAGCAACTGGGCGGGCACCTACGAGTACCGCGCCGCCGCCATCATCGAGCCGGAGTCCGTCGAGGAGGTGCAGCGCCTCGTCCGCGAGAACGAGCGCGTCCGCGCCCTCGGCAGCCGCCACTCCTTCAACTCCCTGCCCGACACCCCCGGCGCACTGCTGCACCTGGGGCGCCTCGCCTCCGACCCCGTGATCGACGCCGAGGCGAGCACCGTCACCGTCGGCGGCGCCACCCGCTACGGCGTCGTCGCCGCGCACCTGCACAGCAACGGCTACGCCCTGCACAACATGGGCTCGCTCCCGCACATCTCGGTCGCCGGCGCCATCGCGACCGGCACCCACGGCTCGGGCGACCGCAACGCGAACCTCTCCTCCGCCGTCTCGGCCCTCGAACTCGTCACCGCCGACGGCTCGCTGCGCACGATCCGCCGCGGGGAGCCGGGCTTCGAGGGCGTCGTCGTCGGCCTCGGCGCCTTCGGCATCGTCACCCGCGTGACCCTCGACATCCAGCCGACCTTCGACGTCCGCCAGGACGCGTTCGTCGACCTGCCCTGGGAGCGCGTGCTCGACGACTTCGACGCGATCACCTCCTCCGCCTACAGCGTCAGCCTCATGACCCACTGGTCCTCGCCGACCGTGGAGCAGCTGTGGCTGAAGACCAAGGTGGCGGCGGGATCCGTCGCCGACGTCGACGCGACGCACCTGGGCGCGGTCGCCGCCTCCGCGAGCCTCTTCGCCGTCTCGGAGGGCGTCGACTCCAACCTGAACCCGTTCGGCGGCTCCGTCGGACCGTGGTCCGAGCGCCTGCCGCACTTCCGCCTCGACCGCGAGCCGAGCGCGGGCGACGAGATCCAGAGCGAGTACATGGTGCCGCGCGCGAACGTCCGCGAGGCGATCGTGGCGCTGCGCGCGATCGGCGAGCGGATCGACGACGTCCTGCTCATCACGGAGCTGCGGACCATGGCGGGCGACGACCAGTGGCTCTCCCCCGCCGGAGGCCGCGACAGCGTCGGCGTGCACTTCACCTTCAAGAAGGACCGCGCCGGCGTCGACGCCGTGCTCCCCGCCGTCGAGGGCGCGCTGCTGCCGCTCGGGGCCCGGCCGCACTGGGGCAAGCACTTCCTCGCCGGAGCCGACGAGATCGCGCCGCTCTACCCGCACCTCGAGGAGTGGCGCACCCTCCGCTCCGAGTGGGACCCCTCGGGCCGCTTCGCGAGCGACTTCCTCCGCGACCGCCTGCTCGGCTGAGCGGCACCCGCCCCGCGGGACCAGGCAGGTTCCGCGGGACGGGGCTCACAGGACGCGGCTCACGGGACGCGGGTCACGGGACGCGCCTCACAGGACGCCGCTCAGAACAGGCGGGCCGCGTCGGCGGGCTCGACGAGGTCGCGCACCAGCGCCGGGATCCGCTTCCGGAACGGGAAGAACCCCCGCGACGCCGACGGCCACGCCGCACCGTCCCAGCGGCGGCGCACAGTGACGAGCGCGACCCCCTCGTCGGCGAGAGCCGAGCGGAGCGCCTCCACCCGCTCTCCGACGGGCCCGACCGGCGCGTACGGAACGACCACCGTGTCGATCCGCTCGGAGACCGCCCAGTCGACGACCGTCGCGGGACGCGCGTCCGCGAGCACCCTCGCAGGCCGGCCGCTCGAGTCGGAGGTGCGCTCGGCGGCGTCGGCGAGCGCCGCGGCGGTGAAGGCGGCGACCGCGTCGGAGACTCCGGACGGCGAGCGCCCGCCCGCGTCCCCGGCGACGGCGCACGCGACGAGGCGCTCGGCCAGACCCGGCTGCTCGGCGAGCAGGCTCTCCGCCTCGAGGTCCTCCTCGTGCAGCAGGAGGCCGGGGCGGGCGCCGACGGTCCCGACGACGTCGTCCTGCTCGAGCGGTGCCCGCGGCGGGAAGGGCTCCTCGGTGAGCGCGGGGGCCGTGGTGGCGAGGCCGCTCGGCGAGAAGCGCCCCTCCGTGTAGCGCGCGATGTTGGACGCGGAGGCGAGGTAGGTCTTGCCCGGAGTCTGCAGGCCGGCGACCCATCGCCACGACAGGGTGTTGGACGCGGCGTCGCCGTCGAGCAGGTGCCGGTAGAAGAAGTCGGCGCCGAGCTGCCAGGGCAGTCCGAGGGTGAAGATCCAGATGCTCGCGAACCACATGCGGGTGTGGTTGTGGAGGTACCCGGTCTCGACGAGCTCGCTCACCCACGCGTCCATCGCGTCGATGCCGCTGCGTCCGCCGATCGCGTCGAGGTAGCCGGGCGGAGGATCGCCCGCGGAGGAGTCCGCCACCTCGCGGCGGTAGCGGCGCCAGACGTCCGGGTTCTGCTCGAGCCAGCCCTTCCAGTAGGTGCGCCAGAACACCTCCTGCACGAACTTCTCCGCGGCGGTCAGGCGATGCCGCGCGAGGACCGCGGCGACGACCTCCCGCTCGGTGACGAGGCGGTGGCGGAGGTAGGGCGAGAGTCCGGAGACGTTGTCCCGGGACGGTCCGAGGTCGTGGTTGCGGTCGCGGGCGTAGGCGGAGCCCGCGCGGGCGACGAAGTCGTCGAGCGCCTCGAGACCGGCGGCTCTGGTCGGGATGAACATCGCCCCATCATCGGCGTCGGCCCGGTGAGAACACCGGCAGGGGCCTCCCGAGTGCGCTCCGGGGACGGAGGCGCCCGCCGCGCGCTCGTCAACGGGGTGACCGGCGCCTCCGACCCGACGTAGCGTCGGAGGACGAGAGGGAGGCCGCCATGCCCCGCGAGGAACAGATCCCGTCCACCATCGAGCGCTCCGACGAGCACGCGCAGAAGCTCTGGTCGGCCGCGCACGACTCGGCCGTCGACAGCTACGGCGACGGCGAGCGAGCCCACCGCACGGCCTTCGCCGCACTGAAGCACGAGTACGAGAAGGTCGGCGACCACTGGGAGCGCAAGGCCGAGAGCGGCCCCTCCGACTCCCGCGCCGAGGGCCACGGCCGCTCCCCCGGGGGCGAGACGGCGGGCGGAGTGGACGCGAACGCGACCAAGGCGCACCTGATGGACCTCGCCAAGCGCCTGGACGTCTCCGGCCGCTCGCGCATGACGAAGGCCGAGCTCGTCGAGGCCCTGCAGAAGGAGAGCACCCGCCGGACGCGCGACGCGCGGTGAGGGCGCCGGCGGGGCCGGGGACAGCCGCCCCGCCGAGCCCCGGCCCGCTCAGTCCAGCGCGTCCCTGATGGCCGCCATGCCCAGCTCCAGCTCGGCGAAGGTCGTCGACAGCGGCGAGAGGCCGATCCGGATGCCGTCGGGTCGGCGGAAGTCCGGCACGATCCCCTCCGCCTGCAGCCGCGGGACCAGGCCGGCGAACGACTCGTGCGCGATCGTCACGTGCGAGCCGCGCCGGGCGGGGTCGAGCGGAGTCGCCACCCGCACCCCGCGCGGCACCAGCCACGCGTCGGCCAGCTCCAGCGCGTACGCCGTCATCGCCTCCGACTTCGCGCGGACCGC
Organism: Rathayibacter sp. AY2B7; assembly: GCF_002931635.1. NCBI lineage: Bacteria > Bacillati > Actinomycetota > Actinomycetes > Micrococcales > Microbacteriaceae > Rathayibacter > Rathayibacter sp. AY2B7. Next base: position 4,643 of record NZ_PSUC01000041.1, read on the forward strand.
GGGCATGCCCACCGAGGCGATCAGCGCGATCATGTCCTGCATCGCGAGCATCCCCGTGATCGGCGGAGTCCCGCTGAGGAAGCGCCGCATCCCCTCGGCCGGACGGTAGCCGGGTCCCATCTCGAACATGTCGGCGACGCCCATCCAGCCCTGCACCGGCTGCGCGAGCGAGCCCTGGTGCCGCGACGCGACGTACGCCCACGCGGGCGCCCCCGGGCCTCCGTTCAGGTACTTGTAGGAGCAGCCGACCGCGAGGTCCGCGCCCCACTCGTCGAGCTCGAGCGGCACCGAGCCGACGGAGTGGGAGGCGTCCCAGAGCACGAGCGCGCCGGCCTCGTGCGCCTGGGCGGTGATCGCCGCGGCGTCGGCGAGGAACCCCGAGCGGTACGCGACGTGGCTGAGCAGCACCAGTGCCGTCCGCTCGCCGAGCACCGGGGCGAGGTCGTCGGGGCCGACGCCGCTCCCGGGGTCGGAGTCGATCCAGCGGAGCGTGCTGCCGGTCTCGGCCGCGATGCCCTCCAGCACGTACCGGTCGGTGGGGAAGTTGTCGGTGTCCACGACGATCTCGTCGCGCCCCTGCTCCGCCTGGCGGGCGATCGCCGCGCGGGCGAGCTTGTAGAGCAGGACGGTCGTGGAGTCGGCGACGACCGTCTGCCCGGCCGCGGCTCCCAGCACCGCGGAGCCGAGGGCGTCGCCGACCTCGAGCGGCATGTCGAGCCAGCCCTCCTCCCAGCCGCGGATGAGGCGGCCGCCCCACTCCTCCTCCGCGAACCGCGCGAGCCGGGCGACGCTCGCGCGCAGCGGCCGGCCGAGCGAGTTGCCGTCGAGGTAGGAGCGGACCTCGGGGGTGCGGACGAACAACTCGGGGCAGTGCGCGAGCGGGTCCTGGGCGTCGAGCGGATGCATGCCCTCACCCTAGGTCGCGGGTGCCGGGCGCGACGCGCGCCGCCGGGGTCCCTGACGGGTGCTGCCGGGGTCCCTGACGCTGCTCGGACGCCGCCCACTGTCCAGAAGTCGTCGCACTCGGCGTCGACTGCGACGACTCCCGAGCACTCGCGAGCCCTCACACCGGAGCCTCCCCCACTGTCCAGAACTTGTCGCACTCGAGCTCGAGTGCGACGACTCCTGGACAGTCGCGGGAGCCGGAGGAGAACGGACCTCGAGTCCGCGAGCGCCCCCGCACCCGCGAGCACGGCCGGGCACCTGGGAAGTCAACGGGCGGACGCCGCGCCCCGCCCCGCCTAGCCTCCGAGGACGGCTCCGGCCCTGTCGCGCCCGTCGCTCCGCAGGCGCCCTCCGAGAGCACCGCTCCCGACACCGAGGACGCCCCCACCGGAAGCTGACACCCGACCGCTCGCCCCGCTCGCGCGGGGGAATGCCGACGGCCCGGAGGACACTGTCCCCCGGGCCGTCGGCGTCGGTCAGCGCGCGTCGCGGCGGCGGCGCGTCACTCCGAGCGCGAGCGCTCCACCGGCGAGCAGGGCGAGAGCCGCCGCGGCGGTCCAGCCCGTCTCGACGCCGGTGCTCGCGAGTCCCGAGCCGGTCCGCGGAGGAACGGCGCCGGCCGGAGCGGGAGCCGGCGTGCGGGTCGGCTCGGCCGTGGGCGGCGCGGTCGGCTCAGCCGTCGGCGCGACCGTGGGCTGCGCGGTCGGCGCCGTGGTCGGCTCAGCCGTCGGCGCGACCGTGGGCTGCGCGGTCGGCGCCGTGGTCGGCTCAGCCGTCGGCGCCACCGTCGGCTCGACAGTCGGCCCCGGCGTCGGCACCGTCCCCGTCCCGAACACGGAGTCCGCGGAGCCGAGCGACGCGAGCACCGTCTCGCCGTTCGCGTCGTCCACGCCGTCGTTGTCGGTCACCGCGAACACCTCGCCGGAACCGGTGATCCCGAGGCCCTCGAGCTTCTCCTGGGTCCAGCCGTTCCCGGCCTGCAGCGCGGGCAGCACGTCGACCGCGAGGGTCTTCTCGAGCATCGGCAGCGTCTCGCCGACCGCCGCGCCGGCCTCCGTCGGCAGCGGCACCGTGTACACGGCCTTCAGCGCGGCGTCCGGCCCGTTGAGCTTGTCGCGCTCGATCACCGCGAGCGTGCCCGCGGGGGTCAGCGTGATCTCCGAGAGCCCGTTCCAGTCGCCGTCCGCCCCGGACACGGCCTCCAGCGGGTAGCCGAAGAAGCTCCAGCTGTCGGCGGCGACGTCGTAGCGCCCGATCCGGACCACTCCGTCGGCGTCGATCGAGGCCTCGCGCTGCAGCGCCGTCCAGACGATCTCACCGTCGGCGCCGTCCTCGACGGTCACGCCCTCGAAGCCCTGCTTGCCCAGCGCTGAGGCGAGCTCCGCGGGCAGGGCGATCCTCTCGGTCACCGCGGCGTCCGCGTCGAGTCGCAGGAGCGCGTTGCCGTCGCCTGTCCCGCCCTCCGTCACGGCCCAGAAGCCGCCGTCGACGCGGGCGGCGATCCCCTCCAGATCCAGAGCGGCGGGCTCGCCGCCCTCGGTCACCGTGAGGGTCGTGTCGAGCAGCGCCGGCGAGACGGAGGTGTCGATCGAGTGGAGTGTGCTCGGCGCGTAGGCGCTGTCGCTCACCGCGTACAGGCGGTCGGGCGCCGCCGGATCGGTCGAGAGGCCCGAGAGCGCACCCCAGGGCAGCGGCGATCCGTCGACGTCGGCCGACAGCACGGTCGGGAACGCGGGGGCGGAGGCGCCGAGCGCGTAGAGCTGCACGCTCGCGCGGACGGCGGCCTCAGCGTCGTCGGTCTCGCTCGAGACGACCAGCAGGTCGCGCTCGGGCAGGGCGAGCAGCCCCTCCGGGCCGGGCGTCGACGGCAGCGCCTGCACGAAGCGCGGCGCGGTCGGCTCCGACACGTCGTAGACGGCCACGAAGTTGGCCCGCTCGGCGCCGACGAACACGTAGGGGACGCCGTCGAAGGTGGCCGAGAGCAGGCCCTCGGGCTCGGAGCCCTTCGCGTCGGAGCGCTTGTCCGGGTAGAGCCCGAGGCGCACCGCGAGGTGGTCGAACGAGTTCCCGGCGTCCCACTGCACGGCCCCGGTCGCGGCGTCGAGGATCGACCAGCCGCGCGTGCCGCCCTTCCAGTCGCCCTCGTTCGCGATCGCGACGTGGTCGTCGCCGACCCAGCCGATCGCGTCGGGCTCGCGCGGGACGTCGGTGATCGAGCCGGTCAGCGAGATCGAGTCGTCGTCGAGCGTGTCGATGCCGCTGACGGAGGCGGTGCCCGCGGTGTACGAGGCCGTGACGGAGCGGGTGGCCAGGTCGACGATCGCGACGGCGTTGTTCTCCTGCAGCGTCACGGCGACGGCCGTGTCGGATGGGTTGATCGAGACGTACTCGGGCTCCGGGTCCGACGGGGTGTCGAGGCCGGCGAGACCGGTGAGGTCGACGTGCTCCGGCACCCAGGCGGACGGGTCGCCCGCGAGGTCCATCACCACGAGCTCCCCGGCGGGCGCCTGCGGGAGGTCGCCCTCCTCGCCGCCCTCGGGGGCGAGGTCCTCGTCGCGCTGGTTCTCGATCGCGATGACCGCGGTCGAGCCGTCGGTGGTGACGTCGATGGAGTCGGGCTGGCCGCCGAGCTCGATGCTCGCGACGGGCGCGAGGTCGTCGGCGTGCAGCACGCTGACGTGGCCGGAGGGGTTCGCGAAGTCGCCGTCGCTCGTGTCGACCACCGCGAGCACGTACTCGCCGGTCGCGTAGACCGAGGTCGGCTCGCCGCCCACGCCGACGCCGCCGAGCGGCTCGGGGGAGTCGGGGTCCGAGATGTCGAGGACGTCGATGCGCTGCCCGGCGGAGTCCGTCGAGTAGACCAGGCGGCCGTCGGGCGACGCGCTCGAGATCTCGGCGACGGCGGAGTCGGCGGACGGGTCGGCCGCGTTCAGGTAGGCCGGCACCGTGGCGATGCGGGTGAAGAAGGAGTCGCCCGCCGCGGAGGCGGGCAGGGCCGCGGCTCCGAGGGTGCAGCCGGCGAGGGTGACGGTGAGGGCGAGGGCGGCGGTGCGGGTGCGGGTGCGGGTATGACGAGAGGACACGGGTCTCCTGAGCGGCTTCGAAGGAACCCGCCCACGCTGGCCGCCCCCGGTGAACGCGCCGCCGCCCGCAGGTGTCCGCCCGGCGAACGCGCGGTGGCGGAGCCGCGACCGGGCGGGGTCTCGAGACGCCGGCACGGACGCCTCGAGACCCGCCAGGCGGCGTGATCAGCGCGCGAGACCCTCGGCGGCCGAGCCCCAGGAGCCGAGGGCCGCGAGCACGCGCTCGTCGCGCGCGAGCGTCAGCGCCTCCGCGTACCCCTCCTCCAGCACGTCGTCGAGCCGCACCCGCGCACCCGTCTCGGAGGAGCGGACCGCCGCCTCCACCATCGCGAGGCTCCGCACGTTCGAGTGCACCTCGCCCGAGGGCACCGCCCCCGAGCCCAGCACCCGCACGAACTCCGCGAGCGAGCCCGCGATCTCCTCGGGCACGGGCTCGAGCGCGGCGCTCCGCACCGCCTCCGACTCGCGCGACTGCCACTCCGGAGCGCCGTCGCCGTCCCAGTGCGCGGTGCCGCCGGCCCCGTTGACGCGCCAGTCGCCGTTCCACGAGGTCTCGAGGCCGTCGGCGCACCAGCTGCCGGTGTAGCTGAAGCGCACTCCGCCGGCGAACTCGAACACGGCGCTCGCCGCGGCTCCGTCGGCGTACCAGCTCCAGCCCGGGTTGTACTCCTCGCAGTAGACCGCGACCGGGTCGCTGTCGAGCAGGTACCGCGCCGCGTCGAAGGCGTGGATCGCCATGTCGACCAGGAGCACGTGGTCCATCTCGTCGCGGAAGCCGCCGAAGCGGGGCGCCTTCGCGAAGTGCACGGAGGCGGTGCCCAGCTGCCCGAGCCCGGCGATCTGCTCGCGGAAGGCGGTGATCGCCGCGTAGTAGCGGCGCGACTGGCTGGTCATCAGGAGCCGGCCCGAGGCCTCTGCCGTCGCCGCGAGCACCAGCGCCTCGGCGATGGTCGGCGCGATCGGCTTCTCCGAGAGCACGGGCAGCCCGGCGAACAGCGCCTCCGAGCTGACGGGCAGGTGCGCCCGCGGCACGGTCACGTTGACCACGGCGTCGGCGCCGGAGCGCGCGGCGACCTCGGCGACGGAGGCGCCGACCGCGACCGGGCCGACCCCCTCCTCCTCCGCGGCAGCCGTGGCGAGGTCGACGTCGAGGTCGACGAGGCCGACGAGCTCGGCGTCCGGGGAGTCGCGGATGGTGCGGATCCAGGCGCGGCCCATCGCGCCGGCGCCGACCTGGACGAGGCGGACCGTCATCGGACGAGCGCTCCCTCGTAGTCCTGGCCGTTGTGGAAGTCCTCGGTCTCGTAGCGCTGCAGCACCGGGAGGCGGCGCTCGGGGCGCGAGGAGCGCACCCACTCGACGCCGTTCGCGATCACGCGGCGCACCTCGGCCTGGTGGTAGACGGGGTAGTCCTGGTCGCCGGGGGAGAAGAAGAAGATGCGCCCGTGGCCGCGCTTCCAGGTCATGCCGGAGCGGAAGACCTCGCCGCCCGTGAAGGTCGAGAGGAACACGAGCTCGTCGGGCGCCGGCACGTCGAAGAACTCGCCGTACATCTCCTGCTGCGGGATCAGGAAGGGGTGCGGGATCCCCTGGGCGATGGGGTGCGTGGGGTCGACGGTCCAGACCAGCTCGCGGTCCTGCTCCGAGCGCCAGCGCAGCGTGCAGGTGGTGCCCATGAGCTTGCCGAAGATCTTCGACCAGTGGCCGGAGTGCAGGACGACGAGGCCCATGCCCGAGAGGACGTGGCGCTGGACGCGCTCGACGATCTCGTCGGAGACGTCGCCGTGGGCCATGTGGCCCCACCAGACGAGCACGTCGGTGGCGTCGAGGACGTCCTCGGTGAGGCCGTGCTCGGGCTCGTCGAGCGTGGTGGTGGAGACGGTGGCGCGCTCGCCGAGGTTCTCGCGGATGCCGTCGGCGATCGTGCTGTGCATGCCGTCGGGGTAGATCGCGCGGACCTTCTCCTCGATCTGCTCATGGCGGTTCTCGCCCCAGACGAGGACGCGGACGGGGGAGGAGGGTGTGGTCACGGTGTTCCTTCTTCGACGGTGGAGACGGTGCGGCAGTGGGCGGGCCGACGCGGGGTTAACCGCTTTACCGGCCGCGTCTCCTAGGATGCGGGAGACGTCCGCCCCGCGTCAACCACGGCCGGGCGGCGCGAGCGGAGGAGGCGCGGTGGCCACGATGAGGGACGTCGCGCGCCTCGCGGGGGTCTCGATCGCGACGGTCTCGTTCGTGGTCAACGACACCAAGCCCGTCTCGCCCGAGACGCGCGAGCGGGTGCGGGCGGCGATGCGCGAGCTCGGCTTCCGGCCGCACGCCCTGGCCCGCGCCCTCGCTCGGCGCCGCTCCGGGATCGTCGCGGTCGTCTATCCGCTCGTGTCGAGCCGGCCGCTCAACACCGCCACCTCGTTCCTGCTCGGCGCCGCCGAGGCCGCGGCGGAGCAGGACCACTCGATCGTCCTGTGGCCGACCGTCGGCGGCTCCGACCGCCTCGCCGACCTGCGCGCCGACGGCCTGATCGACGGCGTCGTGCTGATGCAGGTCACCAGCGAGGACGAGCGCGTGCCGGTCCTGCGGGACTCCGGCACGCCCTTCGCCCTCATCGGGCGCACCCGCGATCCGTCCGCCCTCGACTGGGTCGACATCGACTTCGAGGGGATGGTCGAGGAGGCGCTCGGCCGGCTCGCCGGCCTGGGGCACGCGCGGGTGGCGCTCGTGCTCGGCCCGGACCGCGAGGCCGCGGCCGACTTCGGCCCCTACGCGCGCACCCAGGAGGCGTTCGCGCTCGCCTGCGCGGCCCGCGGCGTCGAGGGCGTGCTGCTCCGCTGTGAGGAGTCCCCCGCCGGCGGCCGCACCCTCGCCCGCTCGTTCGACCCCGCCTCCGCGACCGCCGTGGTGATCGTCAACGGGGGCGCCGCCGTCGGGTTCGCGCACGAGGTGCGGCACCGCGGGCTGCGCGTGCCCGAGGACCTCTCGATCGTCCTGCTCGCCTCCGACCCCGACGTCGCCGACCTGGCCGACCCGGCGCTCGACCTGCTCGTCGCGCCCGGCCGCGAGCTCGGCCGCCGCGGAGTGGAGGCGCTGCTCGCCCGCCTCGCCGACCCGGCGGCGCCGCTCCTCCAGGAGCGCATCGGCGGCCCGTGGCGCCCCGGCGGCTCGGTCGCCCCTCCGCGCTGACGGCCGGCGCCCCGGGAAGCCCCGGGAGCGCGCGCTACGGCACGATCGAGTCGATGTAGCCGCCGTCGACGCGCACGGCGGCGCCCGTGGTGGCCGAGGCGAGCGGGGAGGCGAGGTACGCGACCATGTGGGCGATCTCCTCCGGCTCGATGAGGCGCTTCAGCAGCGACTGCGGCCGGTGCAGGCGCATGAACTCGCGCTGCGCCTCCTCCCACGGGAGCTCGCGGTCGACCAGCTCGTAGACGAAGTCCTCGACGCCGCCCGTGTGGGTCGGCCCGGCGAGCACGCTGTTCACCGTCACCCCGGTGCCGGCGGCGGCCTTGGCGAAGCCGCGCGAGACGCCCAGCAGCGCGGTCTTCGACACTCCGTAGTGGATCATCTCGGCGGGCGTGACGACGGCGGAGTCGCTGCCGATGTAGAGGACGCGGCCCCACTCGCGCTCCATCATCCCCGGGAGGTAGGCGCGGGTGAGGCGCACGCCGGTGAGCACGTTGACCTCGAAGTAGCGGCGCCACTCGTCGTCGTCGATGGAGAGCGCATCGGCGGAGCCGAAGATCCCGAGGTTGTTGACGAGCACGTCCACCTCCGAGGCCGCGCGCAGGAGGGAGGCCGCGCCCTTCTCCGTCGACACGTCGGCCGCGACTCCGCGCACCCGCGCCTCCGGCACCGCCGCGCCGACGGCCTCGATCGCCCGGCGGATCGACCGCTCGGAGCGGGCGTTCACGATCACCTCGGCGCCCGCCTCCGCGAGCGTCGTCGCGATGGCCAGCCCGATGCCCTGCCCCGACCCCGTGACGAGGGCCGTGCGCCCGGTGAGATCCAACCCGATCATGCTGCTCCGCTCCGCGCCGCCGCCCGCCGGCCGCGCTCGGGGTCGAGCATGCCACCGAGCCCTGACATCCGGCCCGCTTCCGGCTGAGGACGCCCGCGGGTCGCCGCGGCGTCGCTCGGAACATCGGAGACCGTTGCCAACCGGACACTCGTGCGTTACGGTCTAATCAATCGGCAATACGTATTACCCGCGGGTAGTAGGTCGATGACCCAGATTGTCGACGAGGACGAGGCGGACGCGTGACCCCGATGCAAGCAGATGTCGCCGTGATCGGCGGCGGACTCGGAGGAGTGGCCGCGGCGATCGCCCTCGCCCGCAACGGCCTCTCGGTCGTGCTGACCGAGCAGTACCCGTGGCTGGGCGGTCAGCTCACCTCGCAGGGCGTCCCGCCGGACGAGCACACCTGGGTCGAGCAGTTCGGCGTCACCGCCGACTACCGGCGCCTCCGCGACGGCATCCGCGGCTACTACCGCCGCAACTACCCCCTCACCGCCGAGGCGATGCGCGACGACCGCCTGAACCCCGGCCGCGGACTCGTGAGCCGGCTCTGCGCCGAGCCCCGCGTCGCCGTCGCCGTGCTCGACGAGATGCTCGCCCCCTACCGCTCGAGCGGAGCGATCCGCGTCGTCACCGGCGTCGTCCCCTTCGCCGTCGACGGCGGCCCGGGCCGGATCGAGCGCGTCCTGCTGCGCGACGCGGTCTCGGGCGAGGAGCTCGCCGTCTCCGGACGGTACGTGGTCGACGCGACCGAGACGGGGGAGCTGCTCCCCCTCGCGGAGGTCGACTACGTCACGGGCTCCGAGTCGCGCGACGAGCACGGCGAGCCCAGCGCTCCCGCCGTCGCCGACCCGATGAACGTGCAGGCCGTCACCTGGTGCTTCGGCTTCGACAGCGCGGACGGCGACCACACCATCGAGCGCCCGGCCGACTACGACTACTGGCACGAGTACGAGGTGCCCTTCTGGGGCGGGAAGCTCCTCTCCTTCACCGCGCCGAACCCGAGGACGCTGCGCCCCGAGACCCGCACGATGCACGTGAACGCCGTGGGCGACACCCGCACCGCGGACCAGCGCGCGCAGGGCGGGGACACCGACCTCTGGATGTTCCGCCGGATCCTCGCGACCGAGACCCTCCGACCGGGCGCGCTCGACAGCGACATCGTGCTCGCGAACTGGCCGATGCTCGACTACCTCGACAGCTCGATCCTCGACGTGCCGGAGCCGGAGAAGCACCTCGCCGGCGCCCGCGCTCTCTCGCTGTCGTACTTCTACTGGCTCCAGACCGAGGCGCCCCGGCCCGACGGCGGCCGCGGCTGGCCCGGGCTCCGGCTCCGCGGCGACGTGATGGGCACCGCCGACGGCCTCGCGCAGGCCCCCTACATCCGCGAGTCCCGCCGGATCCGCGCGCTCACCACGGTGCGCGAGCAGGACGTCTCCGTCGCCGCCCGCGGGACGGGGAGCCCCGCGCGCTTCGACGACTCCGTCGGCGTGGGCATGTACCGGATCGACCTGCACCCGACCACCGGAGGCGACAACTACCTCGACGTGGAGTGCTCGCCGTTCGAGATCCCGCTCGGCGCCCTCGTGCCGCGCACCCCGACGAACCTGCTGCCCGGGGGCAAGAACATCGGGACGACGCACATCACCAACGGCGCGTACCGCCTCCACCCCGTGGAGTGGAACATCGGCGAGGCCGTCGGCGAGCTGGCGGCCCTCGCCCTCGCCGAGGACCTGTCGCCCCACGAGATCGCCGCCGACCCCGCCCTCGTCGCCCGCCTGCAGGCGAGGCTCGAGTCGCGCGGCGTAGAGACCCACTGGCCCGACGTCGTCGGGTACTGACCGGGAACACCGAGAAGACCATTGGAGAAAGAGAGACGATGAGACCAGCGAAGAAGCTGATGGCCTCGCTCGCCGCAGTCGGAGTGATCGCCGCCCTCTCGGGCTGCGGCGCCGCCGGCGGCGGGGACGACTCAGCACCCGTCGCTCTGAGGATGTCCGTCTGGACCTCCGACGAGAAGCAGCTCGCCCTGTTCGACTCGATGGCCGACGAGTACATCGCCGACCACCCCGAGATCGAGTCCGTGACCTTCGAGTCCCTCCCGTTCGCGGACTACAACTCGACCCTGACCACGCAGGCCGCGGGCGGCAATGCCCCCGACCTCGCCTGGGTCGGCGACATCGCGAAGGACCTGATCGACGCCGGAGCGCTCGCTCCGCTGACCGAGACCTTCGAGGGGACCGAGGGCTACGAGTACGACGACATCCTGCCCAGCGTGGCGCAGTCGTTCAGCCAGGACGGCGAGCTCTACGCGTACCCGTTCTCCAACTCGCCGTTCGCGCTGTACGTGAACCAGGACCTCGTCGCGCAGGCCGGGCAGACCGTCGACCCCGCGACGCTCACCTGGGAGGACGTCGACCGCATCGGCGCGGCCGTCAACGAGTCGACCGGCAAGGCCGGCTATATCATCCGCGACTTCGACTTCTCGGGCTGGCTGAGCCTCGCGAACCTCTGGGCGGGCTGGGGAGCCCAGCCGTGGAGCGACGACGGGACCCAGTGCACGATGGACTCGCCCGAGATGGTGGAGGCGTTCCAGTTCTTCCACGACTCGGTCTACGTCAGCGGCGCGACCCCCGGACCCGGCGTGACGGCGGACTTCTTCGCCGGCGACGCCGCGTTCACGACCGCGCAGGTCTCGCGGGCGAGCCTGCTCGACGGCTCGTTCCCGTTCGAGATCTACCCGCTGCCCGTCGGCCCCGCCGGCGAGTACGGCAACATCGGCCAGGCCGGCATGGCCGCGCTCGCAGGCGGCGACCACGTGGAGGAGGCGACCGGCTTCCTCTCGTTCATGACCAACCCGGAGAACTCCGCCAAGCTCGCGCAGTTCTTCCCGCCGCCCCGCGAGTCGCTGCTGTCCGGTGAGGAGCTGGCGAAGGTCAACACGCGCCTCAGCGCCGAGCAGCTCGACCGCGTCGTGGTCGACGAGCTCGCCGACGTGTCCGCCACCCCTCCGGTGACGAGCCCCGCCGAGATCACCTCGGTCGGCAAGACGGCGCTGGACCGCATGTGGTCGGCCGACGCCGACGTCGCCGAGGTGCTCGGAGGCGTCTGCGACGCCATCGCGCCCGTCCTCCAGGGGAAGTGATCCCGTGACCGCGACCTCGACGGACAGCCGCCGATCCGCTCCCGCCGGCGCCTACTGGAACCTCCGGCGCCGCGACGCGCTCGCCGGCTGGCTCTTCATCGCGCCCCAGCTGCTCGGTGTGATCGTGTTCGTGCTGCTGCCCGTCGGGCTCGCGGTCTGGTTCAGCCTCAACGAGTGGAACGTCTTCACCGGCTCCATGACCTTCGTGGGCGGCGAGAACTACGAGCGGGCGATCAACGACCCGAGCATCGGCGCGGTGCTCGGCACGACCGCGGTCTTCTCCGGGGGAGTGGTCGTCCTGAACCTCGCCCTCGGGCTGGGCCTGGCCGTGCTGCTCAACCGGAGGATCCCGGGCGGCGCCCTGTTCCGCACGCTCTTCTTCTCGCCCGTCGTCATCTCGGTGGTCGCCTGGACCCTCGTCTGGGGCTTCCTCCTCCAGGACAACGGCGCGATCAACGGCCTGCTCTCGCTGGTCGGCCTCGACGGGCCGAACTGGCTCCAGGAGGGACCCACCGCGATGGCGAGCGTCATCGTCACGCAGGTCATCCGCAGCGTCGGCGTCAACATGGTGCTCTTCCTCGCCGCGCTGCAGGGAGTGCCGGGCGACCTCTACGAGGCGGCCCGCCTGGACGGCGCGAGCCCCCGCGCGATCTTCTTCCGGATCACGCTCCCGCTCATCTCGCCCACCCTGCTCCTCACCGCCATCCTCACGATCGTCGGCTCGCTGCAGGCGTTCGCGCAGGTCGCCGTCCTGACCGAGGGCGGGCCGGAGCTGTCGACGACAGTGCTCGTCTACTACGTGTTCCAACAGGCCTTCGAGTTCAGCGACATCGGCTACGGCGCGACGCTCTCGCTGATGCTGCTCCTCTTCGTCCTGATCCTCACGGTCGTGCAGTGGCAGCTGCGCAAGAAATGGGTCTTCTATGAGAACTGACGCCGTCGTCGAGCAGGGGACCCCGCTCACGCCACGCCTCGAAGCCGTCCCGGAGCCGCCCGTCAAGCGCCGCCGCGGCCGCAGCCCGCTCATGACCGCCCTGCTCGTCGTGACGCTGATCCTGCTCGTGCTGCCGTTCGCGGTGCCGACGTTCTGGATGATCGCCTCGTCGTTCAAGCCGGTGAACGAGATCTTCTCGAACCCGCCGACCCTGCTGCCGGACTCGCCGAGCCTGGCGGGCTACGCCGAGGCGTTCCGGTTCCAGCCGTTCGCGCTCCAGTACTGGAACAGCCTCTACATCGCGGTCACGGTCACCGTGGTCACGCTGCTGGTGTCGAGCCTGGCCGGCTACGCCTTCGCCCGGATCCCGTTCCCGGGACGCAACGCGGTGTTCCTCGTCGTCCTGACCGGCCTGCTGGTGCCGACGGAGGTGACGATCATCCCGCTGTTCCAGATCTTCCGGCAGCTCGGCTTCATCGACACCCACGTGCCGCTGCTGCTGGTGCCGATGGTCGGAGCGCCGGCGGTGCTGGGCACGTTCATCATGCGGCAGTACTTCATCGCGATGCCCGGCGAGCTCGAGGAGGCCGCGCGCCTGGACGGCCTCGGCCGCTTCGGGATCTGGCGGCGCATCTTCCTGCCGCTGTCCAAGCCCGCGCTGTCGGCCGTCGCGATCCTGACCTTCCTCGGGTCCTGGAACATGTACCTCGAGCCGACGGTCTACCTGACCTCACCCGAGCTCTTCACCCTGCCCCAGGCGCTCACCCGCTTCACCGACGCCTACGGCGGGGAGATGTGGGACGTGCAGCTCGCCGCGGCGACGATGACGGTCGTGCCCGTGCTGGCCGTGTTCCTCCTCGCTCAGCGGCAGTTCGTGGAAGGGCTCGCGCACTCCGGTCTGAAAGGCTGACCCGGTGTTCACGGATCGCCCCCTCGCCGCCCTCCGCGAGTTCCGTGCGGAGGTCGCGGAGCCCGACGACTTCGACGCCTTCTGGCGGGCCACCCTCGCGCTCGGGCGGGAGGGCGGCCCCGCCGTGAGCGCCGCGCCGGTCGACGCGGGCCTCCCGCTGGTGCGGGTGCGGGACGTGCGGTTCCCCGGCTTCGCGGGCGAGCCGATCGCCGCCTGGCTGATGACCCCCGCGGTCGACCCGGGCGCCCCGCTCCCCGTGGTGATCGAGTACCCCGGGTACGGCAGCGGACGGGGCCGTCCGATCGAGCACCTCTGGATCGCCGCCGCCGGGTACGCGCACCTGGTCGTCGACGCGCGAGGCCAGGGAGCCGGCCGCCTCGCCCGCTCCGGAGCCACCCCCGACCCCCACGGCAGCGGACCCGCGTACCCCGGGGTCACGACGCGCGGCATCGAGTCGCCCGAGACGTACTACTACCGGCGCCTGATCGCGGACGCGGCGCTCGCCGTCGACGCCGTGGAGGCGCTCCCCGGGCTGGACCCGGACCGAGTGTCGGTCTTCGGCGGCAGCCAGGGCGGAGCGCTCGCGACCGCCGCGGCGGCGCTGCGCCCCCGGGTGCGCGCGGCGATCGCCCTGGTGCCCTTCCTCTCCGACGTCCTCCGCGCCACGACCGTCACGAACGAGGCGCCCTACGTGGAGATCGCCCGCTACCTGGCGACCCGCCCCGAGGACCTCGACGCCGTCGAGCGGACCCTCTCCTACGTCGACGGCGTCCACTTCTCGCGGCGCCTGCGCTGCCGGGTGCACCGCTCGGTCGGCCTGATGGACCCGATCTGCCCGCCCTCGACGGTCTTCGCCTCCCACAACGTCTCCGGCGGCGAGACGTCGATCGACGTGTGGCCGTACAGCGGGCACGAGGGCGGCGGGGTCGGCGACCGCGAGCGGGCGCTGGAGGTGCTGCGAGAGGTCCTCGGGTGACCGAGCGGGCGTGACCCCGCGTCTCAGCGCGTCGGTGCCTCCTCCATCCCGAGCCGCATCGCCAGGTCCATGGCGCGCAGGCGGGCCGGCGAGACGTCGTAGGGCAGGCTCCGGATGATCTCGCCGGCGCTCCGGGCGCGGGAGCCCTGTGCGGGATCGGGGGCCGTCGCGGGGTCCTCGGGCGGGTGCGCCTCGTCCCACGCGTCGAAGATGGCCTCGTCCTCCTCGAGCTGACCGGACTCCTCGACGACGCGCATCAGCCGGGCCTCGAAGGCGTGCCGCTCCCGCGCCACCTGCTCCACCCGGGGGTCGTCCTCGGCGACCGTGTCGTCGAGGGCCTCCTCGGCGGCGTCGACGCGGTCGGCCTCCGCCCGCAGCGCCGGATCGGCGGCGAGGACGACGAAGCGGCCGGCCTGGGACACGGCGCCCAGCGGGCCGAACATCCGCTCGGTGACCAGCAGGGTGTCGAGGTCGGCCTGGCGCAGCGAGCCCTCGGGTGCGCCCTCGAGGCGGCGCGAGACGATGTCGTCGAGCAGCCCCAGCCGGCCGCCGAGGGTCCGCATGCGCCGGACCGAGGCCCGCTTCCGCTGCAGCTCCTCCTCCTGCGCGGCGAGCGCGTCGTCCAGCCGCGCGAGGACGCCCGCGACCTCGTCCTCGCGGTCGGCGCTGTCCTCGGCGCCGGCCGGGGCTGCGACGGCGAAGGCGTCCCGGATGTCCTCGAGCGCGACCCCGGCGTCGGCCAGGCGGCGGATCCAGAGCAGCCGGATGATGTCGTCGTAGCCGTAGCGCCGACGACCGTCTCCGCCCCGCTCGCGCTCGGGGAGCAGCCCGAGCCGGTGGTAGTGGCGGATCGCCCGCGGAGTGACGCCGGCGAACGCGGCGGCGTCGCCGATCTGCACCTGGCGGGGCGGGGCGGGGAACGACTGCATGGGGGACCTCTCCGATCGGGACGGTGTGCATCGAGCAGACCACATGACGCAGGGGCAGGAGCAAGCCCGCCCGGCCTGCTCCCGCCCCGCGTCCCCCTCGCGCTCAACGCGCCAGGCGCACCGTCGCGATCTCGAACGGACGCAGCTCGAGGCGCACGTCGGCCGACTCCGCCTCGACGGAGCTCTCGATGCGGACCTGCTCGGTGGGACGCTCCATCAGGTCGGTGCGGGTGACCGCCCGGACGGCGAAGGCGGCGCGGAGGGTCGATGCGGCGCGGCGGCCGAGCGACTCGTAGAGCCGCACGATCACGTCGCCGCTCCCGTCGTCCGCCGCCTTCACGGCCTCGACGATCACCGAGGGGTCGTCGATCGACACCAGGGGAGCGACGGGCGCGGCGCCGGTGAGCCTGCGGACCGGGGTGTTCAGCGCGTAGCCGGCCTCGACGGCGTCGGGCAGCTCGGCGCCGACCACGAGCGACACTGCGAGGCGGTGGCGGCCCTGGTCGGCGTCCGGGTCGGGGAACAGCGGCGCGCGCAGGAGCGAGAGCCGGACCGTGGTCGTCGGTGTGCCGGCCGCGGCGCGGTCGCGGGTGATGTCGTGCCCGTAGGTGGAGTCGTTGACGACCGCGACGCCGAAGCCCGGCTCGCCGACGTGCACCCAGCGGTGCGCGACGGTCTCGAAGCGCGCGGCGTCCCACGTCGTGTTCACGTGGGTCGGCCGGTGCACGTGGCCGAACTGGATCTCGGACGTCGCCCGGTCCGAGAGCAGGTCGAGCGGGAAGGCGAGCTTGAGCAGCTTGCGGCGCTCGTGCCAGTCGATGTCGAGGCCGAGGTCGACGGCCGCCCGGCCGATCTGCAGCGAGACGGTCTGCACGACCGTGGAGCCGCCGAACGAGCGGGTGATCACGACCGCCGGCACCTCGCGGCCGAGCGGGTCGCTCACGGTGCCGGCGCGGACCGAGTCGACGCCGACGAGGTCCTCCACCGTGCGGCGGTAGTTGTCGTCGAGGTCCCAGGCGTCCCACTTGTTCGGGGTGTCGCGGTGGAGCTGGAGGAGCCCCGCGGCTGCGCCGGCGGGCACGACCTCCCGGCCGCTCGCGAGGTCCACGACCGACTCGAGGAGTCCGGAGGCGCCGATCCGCACCCGGACGAGCCCGTTGTCGAGGACGTGGGCGTCGCCGTCGGAGCGGAGCGTCGGGGCCGAGTGCTCCGCGGCGGGGTCGGCCGCGGCCGCGCCGAGCGCCGGCACGCCACCGACGGCGAAGGGGGAGGAGTTCACCAGCAGCTCCGCGGAGCCCTCGCCGGCGAGGGCCCGGACGGTCTCGGCGATCATCTCCTCGATCCGCTGCGCGATGCGGGCGTAGTTCTCCTCCGCCTCGCGGTGCACCCAGGCGATGGAGGTGCCGGGCAGGATGTCGTGGAACTGCTGCAGGAGGACCGTCCGCCACATCTCGCGCAGCTCGTCGGCCGGGTACGGGACCCCGGCGCGGACGAGGGCCGTGGTCGCCCACAGCTCGATCTCGCGGAGCAGGTGCTCGCTGCGGCGGTTGCCCTGCTTGGTGCGCGCCTGCGACGTGTAGGTGCCGCGGTGGAACTCGAGGTAGAGCTCGCCCGACCAGGTGGGCGCGTCCGGGTACTCGGCCTGCGCCTCCTCGAAGAAGCGGCGGGGCGTGGACAGCTCGACGGTCGGCGAGCCCTCGAGGCTGCGCGTGCGGCGGGCGGCCGCGATCATCTCGCGGTTGGGGCCTCCTCCGCCGTCGCCGTAGCCGAAGGGCACGAGCGACATGGTGCCGCTGCCCTTCTCGGCGTACTGGCGCTCGGCGCGGGCGAGGTCCTCGCCGGAGAGGTCGGAGTTGTAGAGGTCGACGGGCGGGAAGTGCGTGAACACGCGGGTGCCGTCGATGCCCTCCCACCAGAAGGTGTGGTGGGGCATCGTGTTGGTCTCGTTCCACGAGATCTTCTGCGTGAGGAACCAGCGCCCGCCCGCTCCGGCGATGATCTGCGGCAGCGCGGCGGAGTAGCCGAAGGAGTCCGGGAGCCAGACCTCCTCGGTGTCGATCCCGAACTCGTCGAGGAAGAAGCGCTTGCCCTCGAGCAGCTGGCGCACGAGCGCCTCGCCGCCGGGCATGTTCGTGTCCGACTCGACCCACATCCCGCCGACCGGCACGAAGCGGCCCGCGAGCACGTGGCCGCGGACGCGCTCGAACAGCTCCGGGTGGTCGCGCTTCAGCCACGCGTACTGCTGCGCGGAGGAGGCGGCGAAGACGAAGCCCTCCTCGCGCTCGATCAGGTCGCAGACGTTCGAGAAGGTGCGGGCCACCTTGCGGGCGGTCTCGCGGGCGGGCCAGAGCCAGGCGGAGTCGATGTGGGCGTGGCCGACGGCGTGCAGGTGGTGCGCGCTGGCCGAGGCGGGGCGCTCGAGGACCGTCCGCAGCGCCTCCCGGCCCGCGGCGGCGGTGCCGGACACGTCGTCCGGATCGAGGACGTCGACGGCGCGGTCGAGGGCGCGCACGATCTCGGCGCGCCGCTGGGAGGACTCGGGCAGCTGCCCGATCAGCCCGACGAGCACGGCCATGTCCTGCTCCAGCTCCCAGACCTCTCGGTCGAGCAGCCCGAGCTCGAGACGGCGGAGGCGGTAGAGCGGGTCGGACGGCAGGGCGCCGTCGGCGGGGCGGCCGCCGAGCGCCGTGGGGGTGAAGGACCAGTCGCCGGTGATGTTCGGGTTGGCGGCGGCCTCGATGTAGAGCTCGACCGTGCGGTCGCCCGCCTCGTGGCCGGGCAGCCGGTCGAGCGGGACCGACTGGTTGAACGGCTCGACGGCCTTCACGACCGTGCCGGTCGCGGTGAAGACGAGCCCCTCCGCCTCGAAGCCGGACTGGGCGCCGGTGTAGCCGAGGTCGACGACGAGCTCGGGCTGGCAGCCGTCGACGCCGACCCAGGAGGCGGGGATCTCGCCGCGCACGTGGAACCACACGGTGCCCCAGGGGGCGCCCCACGGCTCCCCGATGCGGGCGGGCGCGTAGGACGCGCCCCGCGCCTGGTCGAAGGGGACCGGCTCGCCCGGAGCGGTCCACGACTGGATCCCGAGCGGCTCGACCGCCCGGTGGATCGCCGGCCGGAGGCTCTCGGCGCGGAAGCGGGCGATGCGGGCTTCGATGCGGGTGCTGTCGTCATGCATGCGTTCTGGTGCTCGTTCCGTGTGCAGTGGGGGAGGGCGGCGGCGCGGAGGGCGCCGCCGCCCGGGGTCAGGAGGCGATGACGACGCGGTGCCCGTCGGGGAAGACGGCCACCTTCCGCCAGGTGTCGCCGGAGCGCTCCCAGCCCTCGTTGACCTGACCGGCCGGAGGGGTCGGGATGGTCTCGGGGGCGCGGGCGACCGTGGTGTAGCCGGCCGCGCGCTCCACCCGGCCGCGGCCGAGCTCGAACGAGGTCAGGCGTCCGTTGTCGACGATCAGCGAGCCCTCGTCCACTCCTGCGGCGCCGCGCTCGATGAACGGGTTCACGAGGCGCGTCTGCGAGGAGTCGCTGCCCAGCACGATGGCCTTCTGCTGCGGGAAGCGGCCGAGGCTGAGCCCGTAGAAGCCGCCGAGGACGGTGAGGTTGCGCACCTCGAAGTCCGCTCCGCCGTTCGTCAGGCCGACGCCGAGGCAGTTCGCGCCCGAGGTCGGGAAGAAGTTCGGGTTCACGATCATGTGGCTCGTGCCGGCCTCGATCAGCACCTCCCAGCCGTCGCGGGAGCCCTCCGAGCGGAAGTTGATCAGGGTCAGGCCGGAGTTGACCGAGCGCCGGTTCTCGTTGCGGATCGACCGGAGGCCGACCGTGCCGCCGATGGCCTGGCAGTCGAGCAGCGTCATGTTCGTCGGCGCGAGGAGGAAGCCGCCGAGGCCGGGGCTGATCGCCTCGACGTTGGTCATCGAGCCGCCGATGGAGGCCTTGCCCGAGTCCTCCACGCCCCAGCCGGCGGGGGCGACGATCTTGATCTTGTTCCAGGAGTTGGCGTACGAGTACTCGTCGTCGACGCCCGACACGAAGGTGGCGCGCTCGCGGAAGATGCCCGACTTGCCGGTCTTCTGGATCCACAGGTTGCGGAACTCGCAGTTGACCAGCGAGCGCAGCGACATCCCGTGGCCGCCGGAGGGCGTGCCCGTCATCTCGAAGTCGGCGAGGACGACGCCGGTGGCCTTGTTGTTGTTGGCGGGACCGGCCGCGTCGCCGGTCTGGCCGGAGACGGTGAAGATGTCGCGGGTGGAGCCCTCGATCTGGACGATCCTCGTCTGGCGCATGCCGGCGCCGACGATCTTCGGCCCGGCGTAGCCGTAGGGCGGCCCGTTCTCGGGCTGCACCGGGTAGCCGCGGTAGTCGACCGCGAGGCCCGTCACCCGGATCTCGCCGGCGGGGAGTGACACCTCGCCGCCCGGAGCGGTCATCGCCTTGTCGATGGCCGCCTGCACCGCGCGGGTGTTGTCTGCGCCGGCGCGGTCGTCCCAGCGGAACTCCTTGTCGAGCGGTGAGATCGGCCCCTCGGTGACGCTCAGGCGCTTCTTCTGCCCGGGAGCGTCGGCCGGGGGCGCGGCGGCGGCCGGAGTGGCGGCGCCGACGGCCCCTGCCGCGCCGGCGAGGGCGGCGGCGCCCCCGGCGAGGAAGAGGCGGCGCGAGTTGTCGGGCCTGCGCTGCGGATCGTGCTCGGGCTGCTGATCGGGCTTGTGCTGCCGATCGGGCCTCGGGGAGGCCGTGGTCTGGTTGTCTGGGTCTGCGGGATTCATCATCGTCGACGTTCCGCCCTCTCTCGCCCCGGATGGGCGTACGGCGATCCTTCGTCATCGGTAGCCTGAGGTCAAGACGTAATACCTATTACCAGGATGAAGCGGGGGTGTCCGGGTGCCGCGGATCACGCAGAAGGACATCGCGCGTCTCGCGGGAGTCAGCCAGACGACGGTGTCGTTCGTGCTCAACGACAAGGGCGAGCAGCTCGCCCGGGTCCCGGAGGCGACGCGGGCGCGGATCCTCAAGGCGATCCAGGAGACGGGGTACGTCGCCGACCCCATCGCGCGCCGCCTCAAGCAGGTCGGCACCGGCATGATCGGCGTCTACACCTACGAGAGCCTGTTCCCGCTCGATCGCGAGGACTTCTTCCACCCGTTCCTCGCCGGCATCGAGGAGGAGGCGCAGAACCGCGACATCGACCTCCTCCTGCTGACCAGCGGTCGCGTCGGCGGCCGTCGCGGCGGCCTCAGCGGCGGCACCACCCGGCTGCGCCTGGCCGACTCCTGCATCCTCCTCGGGCAGCGCATGCCCCGCGAGGAGCTCGAGTTCCTCAACGCGAGCGGCTTCTCCTTCGTCAGCATCGGCCGCCGCGACGACGCCGGCGGGCCCGTGCCCTACGTGGCCGCCGACTACGCGTCGATCGTCCGCGAGCTGATCTCCTGCGCGCGCGCCCTCGGCCACACCCGCTTCGCCTACGCCGGCCACGGCGAGGGCGTCGAGTCGTACACCGACCGCATGGCCGGCGCGCGGGCCGAGCTCGGCGACGGCTTCCTCCACCTCGTGCCGGGGCCGGAGGCGTCGCCGCGGGAGTGGATCCGCCGGATCGCCGCCGAGGGCGTCACGGTCGTCCTCGCCGAGCAGGAGGAGCAGTTCGTCCTCCTGCAGGAGGCCGCCGAGGCCGAGGGGGTGGCGGTGCCGGGCGACCTGTCGCTGGTGTCGCTCTCCGGATCGGCCGACCGCACCGGCTGGCAGGCCGGCTTCGAGCTGCCCCGGCGCGACATGGGGCGCCGCGCCGTGCAGATCCTCATCGAGGGCGACCCCGCGCGACGGGAGCAGCAGCTCCTCCGCTGCACGCTCGTCGACGGCGCCTCCCTGGCCGCGGCTCCGGCCTGACCGGTCGGCCCTGACCGCTCGGGCCTGAACAGCCGGGCTCAGCCCGAGTGGTGGCGCCCGATGGGCAGCACCAGCGGCGTCCGCGAGACCGGGTCCTCGATCACGCGCGACTCCATCCCGAACACCGCGCGCACCGTCTCCGGCGTCACCACCTCGGCGGGCGTGCCCGAGGCGTACAGGGCGCCGTCGCGCACGGCGACGAGGTGGTCGGCGTAGCGGGCGGCGAGGTTGAGGTCGTGCAGCACGATCACGATCGTCGTCCCGCGCGAGCGGTTGAGGTCGGTGAGCAGGTCGAGCACCTCGACCTGGTGCGACACGTCGAGGTAGGTCGTCGGCTCGTCCAGGAGGAGCACGTCGGTCCGCTGGGCGAGGGCCATCGCGATCCACACCCGCTGGCGCTGCCCGCCCGAGAGCTCGTCCACGGGGCGGTCGGCGAGCTCGAGCGTGCCGGTGTCGCGCAGC
>NZ_PSUC01000042.1:0-25365 GCF_002931635.1 Rathayibacter sp. AY2B7
GCCAGAGTCCCCCCGGTGAGGTGCTGCCGTCGGCCGCACCCGGGCCGGTGACCGCCGGCCACGAGCCCTTCTCCGAGCAGGACATCCGCGCCCTCGTCGGAACCGCCGCCATCGAGAAGGGCACCGCGTACGCGGACGAGGGCCGCGTGCGCGAGCTGCAGTGGTTCGGCGGCCGCACCCGCCTCTTCGGCCAGGTCCGCGGATCCGGGCGCTCGCCGTACGCCGTGAGCGTGCAGCTCCGCGACGAGGGCGAGCACTGGACCCTTCTCGGCGGCGCCTGCAGCTGCCCGGTCAAGCACGAGTGCAAGCACGTCGCCGCCGTCCTGATCGAGGCCCTGCGCCGCGAGCGCGAGGGCGGAGTGGCCGGTCCCTTCCCGGGCGAGGCCGCTGTCGACGCCGTCCCGGAGTGGCGCAGCGCGCTCGCCCCGCTCCTCGCCGGCGCGGAGCGCTCGCACACCGGCATCCCGCTCGGCCTGCAGTTCGAGCTGCTGCCCGGCGAGCCCGTGCGTCGCCCGCCCGGCCGCTACAACTCCTACCGGCCGCCGCCCGAGCCGCGCCCGCGCCTGGGCGTGCGCCCGGTGCGGATGGGCGACCGCGACCGCTGGGTCCGCACCGGCACCAGCTGGCGCGACCTCGGCTACCTGCACTACAGCCACGACTACGACGAGCGCCAGATCGACGTGATCCGCGAGATGCAGGGCCTGCTCTCCGGGCACAGCGCCTCCAGCTACTACTCGCCCGACACCTGGCTCTACCTCGACCAGTGCCGGAGCGAGGCGATCTGGGCAGCCCTGCACGGAGCCGTCCGCGCGGGCATCGGCCTGGTGATGGGCGACCGCGACCAGACGCCGCTGAAGATCCTCGACACGACGGCCACCGCCTCCATCGACGTCACGCGCACCGCCGCCGGCCTCGAGCTGCGCTCGCTCGTCGCGATCGGCGACCACCCGGCGCCCGAGGAGTTCGGCTTCATCGGCGACCCGGCCGTCGGCCTCTACACGTGGGAGGGCGGCGACGAGATGCGCGCCCGCCCGGTCACGCTCATCCCGTTCGCCGCGCCGCTGCTGTCCTCCGCGCGCACGTTCCTCTGGAGCCGCGAGGCCATCCGCATCCCGGTGGCCGAGGAGTCGGCGTTCCTCACCGAGCACTACCAGCGGCTGCACCGGCTGTTCGACATCGTCTCCCGCGACGGCTCCTTCGAGGCGCCCGCGGTGCCCGAGCCGCGCCTCGGCCTCACCCTCGAGCACACCGACGGCGCGGGCCTGCGCGGCTCGTGGTGGTGGCGCTACGGAGTGGAGGGAGCGCGCGGCGGCGTGGACGCCGAGCGGCTCCCGCTGCGGGTCGGCGAGGACGCGGGCTACCGCGACCCCGAGGCCGAGCAGCGGATCCTCGACTCCCTCGTGGGAGCGGGTCTCGACCCGGAGTCGACGCCTGCCCTGGTGTCCCCGTCGAGCAGGCGCCTGCGCCCCACCTTCGACCTGCGCGGCATGCAGACCGTCGGCTTCCTCACCGGCGAGGTCGAGCGGCTCCGCGAGCTCGGCACCGTCGAGATCGAGGAGATCGGCGAGCGCGTCGAGTACCGCGAGGCGCAGACCGCGCCCGTGGTCGCCGTGCAGACCGTCGCCCAGCCCGACAGCCGCGACTGGTTCAACCTCGAGATCTCCGTCACCGTCAACGACGAGGCGGTCCCGCTGGCCGAGATCTTCCTCGCGCTCGCCCGCGGCGACGAGTACATGGTGCTGCCGAGCGGCGTCTACTTCGCCCTCGACGACGAGCGGTTCGGCCGCCTCCGCGAGCTGATCGCCGAGGCTCGCGAGCTCTCGGACGACCCCGGCGAGACCCTGCGGATCAGCCGGTTCCAGTCCTCCCTCTGGGACGAGCTGGTCGAGCTGGGCGTCGTGGAGGCCCAGGCCGCCGCGTGGCGCCGCTCCGTGGAGGGGCTCTCCGGCTTCACCGCGACCGGAGCGCTGGAGTCGCGGGTCCTGCCCGAGGGCTTCGCCGTGGAGCTGCGGCCCTACCAGCAGCTCGGCTACGACTGGCTCTCGTTCCTCTACGACAACCAGCTCGGCGGCGTGCTCGCCGACGACATGGGCCTGGGCAAGACCGTGCAGTCCCTCGCCCTGGTCACCCGGGTGATGCAGGAGCAGCGCGCCGCGGCCGCGGAGGCGGGCACCTCGCCGCGCCCGTTCCTCGTGGTCGCGCCCACCAGCGTGGTGCCCAACTGGGTCGGCGAGGCCAAGCGCTTCGCCCCGGACCTCCGCGTCGTCGGGATCGACGAGACGTCGAAGAAGAAGCGGAAGGCGCTCTCCAGCGTCATCGGCGAGGCCGAGCTGGTCGTCACCTCCTACGCCCTGTTCCGGCTCGACTACGAGTCGTACTCGGGCATCCAGTGGTCGGGGCTCCTCCTCGACGAGGCGCAGTTCGTCAAGAACCGCCAGTCGGCGACGCACCAGCTCGCGCGCCGGCTCGACGTGCCCTTCAAGCTCGCCATCACGGGAACGCCGATGGAGAACAACGTGATGGAGCTCTGGTCGCTGCTGTCGATCGTCGCTCCGGGCCTGTTCCCCTCGCCCGCCGGCTTCGTCGAGTTCTACCAGAAGCCGATCGAGCGCGAGGCCGACAGCGAGAAGCTCTCGCAGCTGCGGCGGCGCATCCGCCCGCTGATGCTGCGGCGCACCAAGGAGCTCGTCGCCAAGGAGCTGCCGCCCAAGCAGGAGCAGACCCTCGAGGTCGAGCTCGGCCCGAAGCAGCGGAAGGTCTACGACACCTACCTGGCGCGGGAGCGGCAGCGCGTGCTGGGCCTGATCGGCGACTTCGAGAAGAACCGCTTCGCCATCTTCCGCGCGCTGACCGTGCTGCGCCAGGTCGCGCTCGACGCGGCACTGGTCGACGAGGCGCACGAGAGCGTGCCCTCGACCAAGCTCGACCTGCTCGACGAGCTGCTGGGCGACGCCCTCGGCGAGGGGCACCGCGTGCTGGTGTTCAGCCAGTTCACGCGGTTCCTCGGCCGGGTCCGCGGGCGGCTGGACGCGGCGGGCATCGAGTACGCCTACCTCGACGGAGCGACGAAGAAGCGCGACGAGGTCATCGATCGGTTCCGCTCGGGCGCGGCGGGCGTGTTCCTGATCTCGCTCAAGGCCGGCGGCTTCGGGCTCAACCTCACCGAGGCCGACTACTGCATCCTGCTCGACCCGTGGTGGAATCCCGCCACCGAGTCGCAGGCGGTCGACCGCGCGCACCGCATCGGCCAGACCCGCTCGGTCATGGTCTACCGCCTGGTCGCGAAGGACACGATCGAGGAGAAGGTGATGGCCCTCAAGGAGGCGAAGGCCGCGCTCTTCGCCGCGGTCATGTCGGACGACGGCGCGGCGGCCACCGGCGGGATCACCGCCGAGGACGTGCGCGAGCTGCTGGGTTGAGCGCCGCCGCTACTCGCGCACCTGCTCCAGCAGGGTCGTGACGGCGGCGCGGGTGTCGGCGGCGAGCCGTCCGAGGCGGTGCGCGGCACGGATCGACACCGGCCGGTACGGGTGCACGAGCCGCCGGGCCGCCGTGCAGGGCAGCGCGAACGCCGCGACGACGCCCGCGTCGATCCCGTCGAGTCCGCCGTCGTCCCGGCCGAAGACGAGCTCCCGACCCTCGCGGGCGAGAGCCTCCGGCAGGTCGGCCTCGCCGATCGGGAGGCGCAGCACGGCGAGCAGGCCGGCCGCCTGCACCCGGCGCGGCAGCGGGCGTCCGAGGCGTCCCGCCGCGTGCACCGTGAAGAAGTCGGCCTGCCGCTCGAGGATGCCCGTGACCGTCTCGGCGAGGCGCTCCATCTCGGGGTGCAGCGAGAGCCGGGCGAGCCGGCGGTAGCCGTGCACCGCGACCCGGGCGTCCACCGCGAGGGCCAGCGCGACGGGGCCGGCGAGGGAGGCCGCGGCGCGGTCGAGGAGCGGGCGCGACCTCACCGTCGGCTCCGGCGGGCGGACGTCGATGCCGCGGATCTGCGGCGAGGCCGCGAGCACGTCGCCCAGGGCGTCGGCGATCCGGTGCCGCTCGGCGGCCCAGACGGACGCGAACGCGCGGACCTGCTCGTCGGGGTGGGCGCGCGCGAGGGGGAGCACCCGGGCCACGGTGGCGTGCTCGATCGCCCGCAGGTACGCGGTGGCGACGATGGCCTCGCGGTCCAGCGGCACCTCCTCGAACTCGCGCACCGAGAAGTGCTCGCGCAGGGCGCCGTGCGCGCTGCGGTGGTGGTCCTCGAGGTCGAACGGTTCCGCGATGCCCACGTCGTGCTCCTCCGCTAGTCCGGTCCCTCCATCCTGGGCCCCCGGTGCGAGAGGCGGAAGAGCACGCGCCCATCCCTGGGACACTGGGAGCCGGTCGTCAGGCGGCCGGGGGAGCGGGGCGGGATGAGCGGGGCCCGGACCTCGGCGATCGGCGCCGTCCTCCTCGCCGCCGTCTGCTTCGGCACGACGGGGACCGCCCAGGCCCTCGGAGCGGCGGGCGTGGATCCGCTCCTCCTCGGGGCGGCGCGCATCGTCCTCGGCGGCGCCCTGCTGGCCGCTCTCCTCGGCGTGGAGGCTCTGCGCCGGCGGAGCCGCTCCCGCCCGACCCGCGCCGTCGTGCTGCTCGTCGTGCTCGGAGCGGTCGGTGTCGCCGCGTACCAGCCCGCCTTCTTCACCGGCACCGCGCAGAACGGCGTCGCGGTCGGCACGATCGTCGCTCTCGGCTCCGCTCCCGCCTTCACCGGCCTGCTGGAGTGGCTCGTCCTGCGGACGACGCCGAGCCCGCGCTGGTTCGCCTCGACCGCGCTCGCCGCGATCGGAGTGGTGCTCCTCAGCGGCGGCGGATCCGGCGGCGTGACGCTCCCCGGCCTCGCCGCCTCGGCCGGCGCCGGCGCCTCCTACGCGCTCTACGCCGTCTGCGGCAAGCTGCTGCTCGAGCGCGGGCTCAGCCCCGTCGCCGCCATGGGAGCCCAGTTCGGAGCCGCGGCGCTGCTCGCGCTCCCGTTCCTGCTGCTGGGCGATCCGTCGCGGCTCTCCGGCTCGATCCCGGCCGTGCTCTGGCTCGGAGTGGTGACGGTCGCCGTGGCCTACACCTTCTTCGCGCGCGGCCTGCGAGTGCTTCCCGCGGCGACCGTCTCGACGCTCACCCTCCTCGAGCCGGCGACCGCGACCCTCCTCGGCGTGGCGGTGCTGGGGGAGCGCCTGACCGCGGGAGCCGTCCTGGGCGTCGCCGTGCTGGTGGCGGCGGTGCTGCTGCTGGCGGTGCGGGGGCGCGGCCGTTCCGGTGCGCGGAGAGAGGCGCCGCCGCGCTCCGCGGGGTAGCGTCGTCTCCCACCGACCCGACGACGAGGCGGAGCGCATGACCAACCCGTGGCTGGCCCGCCCTGGCAGCGGTCGGCGGCGCGCGCTGGTCGAGGAGTCGTGGGAGCGCGCACGGCGGCGGCGCCTCGATCCGGACCGGCTGACGGCACCGCTCTCGTTCTCGGGCGACGACCTCCGCGAGTACCGCACCGGGCATCCGCTCGCCTCGGTACTCCCGGTGATCCGCCGCCTGCTGGTGCGCGACGCCGACGAGGACAGCGGCGTGCTGGTCGCGGTGGGCGACGCGCTCGGGCGGCTGCTCTGGATCGACGGGGACCAGCACCTCAAGAGCCTCGCCGAGGGGATGTCGTTCGTCGAGGGTGCCGCGTGGGCCGAGCCCGACGTCGGGACGTCCGCGCCGGGGACGGCCCTCGTGCTCGACCACGGCGTGCAGATCCACGGCGCCGAGCACTTCGCCTCGCTCGTGCACCCGTGGAGCTGCACCGCCGTCCCCGTGCACGACCCCGAGACGCACGAGATCCTCGGCGTGATCGACATCACCGGCGGCGCCGACGTCGTCGCCCCGCAGACCCTCCCGCTGATGGAGGCGACCGCCGCCGCCGTCGAGAGCGAGCTGATGGTGCAGCGGCTCCTCCGCCCGCGGCGGCCCGCTGCACGGAGCACAGCGGCGGCCCGGGCGCCGAGCCTGCGGGTCCTCGGGCGCGAGACGGGCCTGGTGACGGCCGCCGGAGCGACGCTCGAGCTGAGCACCCGGCACGCCGAGATCCTGACCCTGCTCGCCTGGCACCGGGCCGGGCTCTCGGCCGAGCAGCTCGCCCTCCTGCTCCACGGCCGGGACGACGCGGTGGTCACCGTCCGCGCCGAGATGGTGCGGCTGCGCCGCGCGCTCGAGCCGACCCTCCCGCGCCTGGTACCCCTCTCGCGCCCCTACCGCCTGGCGAGCCCGGTCGACCTCGACGCCCGCCAGGTGCTGGGCCTGCTCGACCGCGGCTCCCACCGCCTCGCCCTGGACGCCTACCGGGGCGCGCCGCTGCCCTCGTCCGAGGCGCCGGGGATCCGGGCGATCGCCGGCGAGCTGCGCCTGCGGGTGCGGGCGAGCGTCCTCGCCGATGCGGCGCCCGCGACCCTCCTCGCCTGGGCGGAGGGTCCGGACGGCCGTGACGACGCGGAGGTGTGGCGGGAGCTCCTGCGCGTCCTCCCGCCCCGCTCGCCCCGCCGTGCCGGTGTCGTCGCGCACCTCGAGACGATCGAGGCGGAGCAGCGCTGAGCCGTCCCGTCCGCTCCCGGGAGTCCCGCCGGAGCCGTCCGGCCGCGGAGCCGTCTCGCTAGCCTCGACGAATGAGCACCCTCGCACCACCTCCCCGGGCCCTCGCGAGCGGAGTCGCCGGGGGCCTGCTCCTGATGGCGGTCTTCACGATGTGGTGGGCGAGCGACACCACGGTCGGCTGGCCGGCACCGGCGGCGACGACCGCCGTGACCGTCTGCGCGCTCGCGGCCGTGGTCTTCGCCGTGCAGGCCGTCCGCCTCCTCGTCGCCCGGCGGAGGATGGCGGTGGAGCTCACCGACGCCGACCGCGCAGCGAAGCCGAACGGTCTGCTGTTCGGAGCGGTCTTCGCCGCGGAGGGCGTGCTGATCGGTGTCGCGGTGGGCGTCCTCACCGGGACCGGGCTCGACCGGTTCCTCGTGCCGGCCATCGCCGTGATCGTGGGCCTGCACTTCTACCCGATGGCGAGGATCTTCGGCCGGACCCTCGACCTCTGGCTCGCCACCTGGACGACGCTGGTCGGAGCGATCGGAGTCGTCGTGATCCTCGTCGACGGCTCCGCCTGGCCGCAGGTGTGGTCCTGGGTCGGCGCGGGGGCCGCAGCGGCCACGGTGACCTACGGCGTCTACATGAGCCGGATCGCCCAGCGCCTGCTCGCGAGCGTCTGAGTCCGGGGTCGCGGGGCCGTCCTCCTCGGGCGGCCGCGTCTCCGGCCGGCCGGTCCGGCCTCCGTCCCCGCCGCTCCCGCCGGTGCGTCGACCCGTGCAACGTCGTGCAACCCCCCGCGACGTAGCGTCAGGACCGGGCGCCCACCCCGCGCCCACGACAACGACGTCGATGGAGGTCCACATGACGCTGTACGCCGACCAGGTCGCCGAGCAGGCACCGCAGGAGCCCGGTTCCACGGTCTACGCGAATCCAGGCACGGAGGGATCCGTCGCCTCCTTCCGCTCGCGCTACGACCACTACATCGGAGGCGAGTACGTCGCCCCCGCGAGCGGCCAGTACTTCGAGAACATCACCCCGATCACCGGGAAGCCCTTCTGCGAGATCGCCCGCGGCACCGCCGCCGACGTCGACCGCGCCGTCGAGGCGGGCTGGAAGGCGTTCGCGAGCTGGGGGAAGACCAGCCCCGCCGAGCGCTCGAACATGCTCCTGAAGATCGCCGACCGCATGGAGGCGAACCTCGAGCTGCTCGCCGTCGCCGAGACGTGGGAGAACGGCAAGCCCGTGCGCGAGACCCTCGCCGCCGACATCCCCCTCGCCATCGACCACTTCCGCTACTTCGCCGGAGCGATCCGCGCGCAGGAGGGAGGCGTCTCCGAGATCGACCACGACACGATCGCGTACCACTTCCACGAGCCGCTGGGCGTGGTCGGGCAGATCATCCCCTGGAACTTCCCGATCCTGATGGCCGTGTGGAAGCTCGCGCCGGCGCTCGCCGCGGGCAACTGCGTGGTGCTGAAGCCGGCCGAGCAGACGCCGGCGTCCATCCACGTGCTGCTCGACCTGATCGGCGACCTCATCCCCGCCGGCGTGCTCAACGTCGTCAACGGATTCGGGTTCGAAGCGGGCGCACCGCTCGCCTCCCACCCGCGCATCCGCAAGATCGCCTTCACCGGCGAGACGACCACCGGCCGCCTGATCATGCAGTACGCCAGTGAGAACCTCATCCCGGTGACGCTGGAGCTGGGCGGCAAGAGCCCCAACGTGTTCTTCGCCGACGTCGCCGCGGAACGCGACTCCTTCTACGACAAGGCGCTCGAGGGCTTCTCGTTCTTCGCCCTCAACCAGGGCGAGGTCTGCACCTGCCCGTCGCGGGCGCTCGTGCAGCGCTCGATCTACGACGACTTCGTCGGAGACGGCCTCGAGCGGGTCAAGCGGATCAAACAGGGCAACCCGCTCGACACCGCCACGATGATCGGCGCCCAGGCCTCGAACGACCAGCTCGAGAAGATCCTCTCCTACATGGACATCGGCAAGCAGGAGGGAGCGAAGCTGCTCATCGGCGGCGACCGCGCCGACCTCGGCGGCGAGCTCAGCGGCGGCTACTACGTCAACCCGACCGTGTTCGAGGGCCGCAACTCGATGCGCATCTTCCAGGAGGAGATCTTCGGACCCGTCCTCGCCCTCACCTCCTTCGACGACTTCGACGACGCGATCGGCATCGCCAACGACACCCTCTACGGCCTCGGCGCCGGAGTGTGGAGCCGCAACGGCGCTCAGCTCTACCGCGCCGGCCGGGCCATCGAAGCCGGCCGCGTCTGGTCGAACACCTACCACCAGTACCCCGCGCACGCGGCGTTCGGCGGCTACAAGCAGTCGGGCATCGGACGCGAGAACCACAAGGTGATGCTCGACCACTACCAGCAGACGAAGAACCTCCTCGTCTCCTACGCAGAAGGACCGATGGGCTTCTTCTGAGCTGGTTCGCACGGGCTCCTCGTTCCTCGTCGCCCGTGCCGCGGTCGGCTTGTGGATGTGGCCGGGTGGGGAGGAGCGGGGAGCGTTCGCACCGAGACGGATCCGCTGGCACGCGGATCCGCCGTTCGGTGCTGGTTCGCACGGGCTCCTCGTTCCTCGTCGTCCGTGCCGCGGTCGGCTCGCCGATGTGGCCGGGTGGGGAGGAGCGGGGAGCGTTCGCACCGAGACGGATCCGCTGGCACGCGGATCCGCCGTTCGGTGCTCGGCCCTTCGGGCGAGGCACCTGGCGACGCGTGGAAGGACGGTGCTCGGCCCTGCGGGCGAGGCACCTCGCGACGCGCGGGAGAACGGTGCTCGGCCCTGCGGGCGAGGCATCTGGCGGCGCGTGGGAGAACGGTGCTCGGCCCTTCGGGCGAGGCACCTGGCGACGCGCGGGAGAACGGTGCTCGGCCCTTCGGGCGAGGCATCGGACGAGGGGGCGCCCCCTCATGTCGATCGAGTAGTCCGCGCAGCGGCGTATCGAGATGCCGCCCGGAGGAGCGTCCGCCGTCAGCGGGCGGGCGCACACAGACATTCCGCACCACGAGCGAAGGAGCACCAATCATGACCTCCACGAGGGTCGACGTCACTGCGGAGGCGGCCGGCATGCTCCGCCGAATGACGGCGCTGCACGGGCCGCTCATGTTCCACCAGTCGGGCGGATGCTGCGACGGCAGCTCGCCGATGTGTTTCCCCGCCGGGATGTTCCGCACCGGCGCCTCGGACGTGCTCGTCGAATCGCTCCGACTCGACGGCCTGGACCCGATCGACTTCTGGATGTCCCGCTCCCAGTTCGAGTACTGGAAGCACACCCATCTCACCGTCGACCTCGTCGACGGGCGGGGCAGCGGATTCAGCGTCGAAGCCCCCGAGGGCAAGCGCTTCATGATCCGCAGCCGACTGCTCACCGACGACGAGCTCGTCGAGTTCGGACTGCTCCCCGCCGGAGCCGTCGGGCCCTGAGCCGGCTTCCCTGACCCGTTCCCCCCTGACCCGTTCCCGTCGCAGATCCTCGCCGACCGGCGACGTCCCGGTCCAGCGGTGTCAGCCGCCCGGAGCGGGAGCGGGCGGCGCCTTCCCCGTGCTCAGCTGCACGCCCACCACCGATCCCTTGTCCACGCGGGTGCCCGCCGCCGGACCGGTGCCGGCCACGGTGTTCATCGGCTG
The DNA here is from genome assembly GCF_002931635.1 of Rathayibacter sp. AY2B7. NCBI lineage: Bacteria > Bacillati > Actinomycetota > Actinomycetes > Micrococcales > Microbacteriaceae > Rathayibacter > Rathayibacter sp. AY2B7. The sequence continues at coordinate 10,207 of NZ_PSUC01000042.1, forward strand.
CGTCGAGTCGACCTGCGACGTCGCTCCGGGAGTGAGCCCTGCTGCGGTCAGCGCCTGCGCGGCGGAGTCGCTGGTCCGGCCCGACAGGTCCGGCACGGTGACCTGCGGCGCCGCGATGAGCGACTGGTCGGCCTGCGGGAAGTCGGAGCCGCCGTAGCGGGAGTCGATCGCCGTCATCAACGGCTTCCAGATCCGGTGGCGTGCTGAGGGCGCCCAGCCGCTGTCGAAGTCGATCGAGTCGAGGTTCACCCTCGAGCCGTCCGCGCGTGCCGAGATGCTGCCGACCCAGACCGCGAGGGAGGTCTCGGTCGAGGCCCCGATGGCCCAGGTGTCGGCGGAGTTGTCGGTGGTGCCCGTCTTGGTGATGTGCTGGATGCCGTTCTTCGGATCGTCCTCGACGCCCGTGCCCTCGGCGGTCACCTTGAGCATCGTGTACTGCATCGCCGAGGCGACCCTCGACGACACCGCCCGGCTGCAGGTCGTCTCCACCGGCTCGATCTCGCGGCCGTCGGCTCCGACGATCGCCGTGATCGCGACGGGGGTGCAGGTCGTGCCGTTCTCGGCGATGCCGGAGTAGGCGGTCGCCATGGTGAGCGGTGCGATCTCGTTGGTGCCGAGGACCGCTCCCGGCGACTGCACGAGCGCGGTCCCGTCCGCGCGGTGCACTCCGAAGGCCTCGGCCTGCTTGCGGATCTCGCACTGGTCGAGCAGGTGCGACATCCCGGTGAAGCCCGTGTTCAGCGAGTAGATCGTCGAGTACAGCGCCGTCTGGGTGTCGGTGTAGCCGCCGTCGCCGGCGTTCTTGGGGTTGTAGGAGTCGTAGTCCCAGGTGCCCTCGCAGCTGTCGGCGAAGCCGGTCCAGTTCTTCTGCTTCGAGTCGAACTGCTCGAGCAGGGTGTGCCCGCGGTCGAGCCACTCGGCGAGCGTGAACACCTTGTAGGCGGAGCCGGTCTGGAAGCCGTTGCCGCCGCCCGCGGACGCGTCGACGTTGAGGTTGATCGCCGAGAACTCCGGCCCGCTCGCGATCACGTCCGGGTCCTGGCTGTAGCGCTTGTTCTGCACCATCGTGAGGATGCGCCCGGTGCCGTTCTGGACGGCGACCGCCGTCGCCCCGACGTCGAAGCGCGGATCGGAGGAGGGGACCTGCTCGTCCATCAGCTCCTGCGCGGTCCTCTGCAGGTCGAGATCGATCGTCGTGTAGACCTTGATCCCGCCCTGCTTGATCGCCGCGTAGCGCTCGTCGTCGGTCGCCCCGAGCGCCGGGTCGTCGCGGAGGACGTGGGTCACGTAGTCGCAGAAGTAGGCCGCGCTGCCGGCCGTCTGGCAGCCGGTGGACGGCGGGGTGATGTCGGGGGTGATCGCCTCGGCGGCCGCGGCGTCGTGCGCGGCCTGGTCGATGCTCCCCGTCTCGAGCATCCGGTCGAGGATGTAGTCGCGCCGCTCCCGGGTCTGCGCGTAGCCGTTGGCCTCGCCGTTGGCCGTGTCGTCCGGCCGGTCGAAGCGGAACTTCTCGGGGTTGTTCACGATGGCCAGGAGCGAGGCGGACTGCGCGAGGGAGAGGTCGGCCGCCGGGATGCCGTAGTAGTACTCCGCCGCGGCCTCGATGCCGTAGACGGTGCCTCCGAACAGGGCGATGTTGAGATAGCCGAGCAGGATGTCGTCCTTCGAGGACACCTTCTCGAGCCCGATCGCGAGCCGCATCTCCTTGAGCTTGCGCTCGGCCGTGGTCGCCGTCGCCTCCGCGTACGCGCGGTCGCGGTCCGCCTCGTCCGGGATCGATTCGGCCTTCTGCACCAGCACGTTCTTCACGTACTGCTGCGTGATCGACGAGCCGCCCTGGGTGTCGCCGTCGAGGAGGTAGGTGCTGGCGATGGCGCGGAGGGTGCCCTGCAGGTCGATCCCGCCGTGGTCGTAGAAGCGCGGGTCCTCGCTCGCGACGAGCGCGTCCTTCACGGAGTCGGCGATCCGGTCGGCCGGCACCTCGATCCGGTTCTGGTCGTAGAAGGAGGCCAGCAGCGTCGGATCGTCCGGGTCGCCCGCGTAGACGTCGCTCTTCTGCATCAGGCGCCCGACCTCGAGGTAGCTCGGGAGGGACTGGAACGCCGAGATGGTGCCGGAGGTCGCCGCGCCGGTGAGCGCGGCGGCGGGGGCGACCACGAGCGAGGCGAGCAGACCCGCCAGGACGCTGACGATCACGAATCCGAACAGCGCGCCGAGAGCCCCGTGGACGGTTCGACGGGGCTGGAAGACGGGGACGTTCGGTCGCTTCAGGATGGATCCTCTCGCTGCACCAGCACCCTAGGCGAGGCCTGCGACATCCCCGACGAGGCGCGCCACGGCCGCGCCGGACGCCCGTCCGCCCGGAGTCGGCGCGACGGCGCCCGCGCAGGCCCGGCGCCTGCGACAGCAGAAGGGGCCGACCCCGGAGGGATCGGCCCCTTCACGGGACGGGCGACGTCTCTACTCGATCAGGTCGCCGTTCAGGTCCGAGATGTCGTTCGGATTGGCCGGAGCCTTGCCCGTGCTCACCTGGAGGGGGATCACCCCGCCGGCGACCGCCGTCTCCTCCGCGCTCGGCGTCGTCGAGACGACGGAGCCCTCCGGGATCGTCGCGGAGTCGACCGACTCGTGCATCCCGACGACGAAACCGGCGGCGGTGAGGATCGCCGTGGCGCTCTCGACCGTCTCGCCCGTGACGTCGGGGACCTCGGAGTTCGCCGCCGATCGCGGCGAGTACGCGAGCATCGAGGCCGGCGGTGCCGTGAAGTCGTCGCCGCCGTACTTCTCGTCGAGCGCCGTCATGATCGGCTTCCAGATGGCGTGCCGGGCGTTGGAGGCGCGGATGGTCCCCTTCTCGCCCGTCAGGCTGATGAAGCGCAGGTTCTGCTTGGTGTTGTCGGCGAAGCCGTTGATGCTGCCGACCCAGACCGCCAGGGAGGCGGCCTTGCTGGCGCCCGCCGTCCACACGTCGGCGGCCTCGTCGGTGGTGCCCGTCTTGCCGATGTGCTCGATCCCGTCGAAGGGGTTCGAGGCGTAGGCCGTTCCGGAGGTCATCACCCGCTGCATCGCGTACTGCATCCCTCGGGCGACCTCGGGCGACACGGAGGGCGTGCACGCCGATGCCGGGGCGGCGACGGCGTTGCCCTCGCTGTCGGTGATCCGGTCGATGACGATCGCCGAGCAGGTCGTGCCGTCGTTCGCGATCCCCGCGTAGGCGTTGGCCACCGTCAGCGGCGCGATCTCGTTCGTCCCGAGGACCGAGGCCGGCCCGTTGGCGAGCTCGCGGCCGTCGGCGCGGTGCATCCCGAACGACTCGGCGGTGGTGCGGATGTCGCAGAGGTCGAGCTGCTGCGCCATTCCCATGAAGCCGGTGTTGATCGAGTTCGTGGTCGCGCCGAGCGCGCTCATCGAGCTCGCGTCCTCCGACGGGTCGTCGTTGCGAGGCGAGAACTTGCCGTAGTAGCCGCCGTCGCCCTCGACGTTGCACTTCTGGGGGTAGGAGCTGAAGCCGGAGGTGGGGGAGGCGAACGACTCGTTGACGGTGTGCCCCGCCTTCAGCCACTGCGCCAGCGTGAACACCTTGTAGGTCGATCCGGTCTGCACGCCGGAGCCGCCGCCCATGCTGAGGTCGACGTTGAGGTTGATCGCGCTGTAGCCGGGGTTCGCGGCGAGGAACTGCTCGTCCTGGCTGTACTGCGTGTTCTGCACCATGGAGAGCACGCGGCCCGTCTTCGCCTCGACGGAGGCGGCCGTCGCGCCGACCTGGAAGCGCGGGTCGACGGAGGGGATGTAGGCGTTGAGCGCCGCCTGCGAGACCTGCTGGATGTCGAGGTCGAGGGTCGTCACGACGTCGAAGCCGCCCTGGCGGATGCGCTGGTAGCGCTCGTCGTCGGTCGCCCCGAAGACGGAGTCGTTGCGGAGGACGTTCAGCACGTAGTCGCAGAAGTACGCGGCGTTGCCGGCGGTGGTGCAGCCGGTCGAGGGCTCCGTGATGTTCGGGGTGATCGGCTCGGCGACGGCGGCGTCGTGCGCGGCCTGGTCGATCCGGCCGTGCTTGAGCTCCTCCGAGAGGATGTAGTCGCGGCGCTCCTTGGTGGCGGCGTAGCCGTTGGCGGCGCCGTTCGCCTCGTCGCCCGGGTTGTCGAAGCGGAACTTCGCCGGGTTGTTCACGATCGCCAGCAGCGCGGCCGCCTGCGAGGTCGAGAGCTGGCTCGCGGGGATGCCGTAGTAGTAGTTCGCCGCGGCCTCGATGCCGTAGACGGTGCCCCCGAAGAGGGCGATGTTGAGGTAGCCGAGCAGGATGTCGTCCTTCGACGCCTCCTTCTCGAGGCCGATCGCGAGGCGCATCTCCTTGAGCTTGCGCTCGGGGGTCGGGTCCGTCGCCTCCTGGTAGGCCTTGTCGCGCGCGGCCTCGTCGGTGATCGACTCCGCCTTCTGCACCAGGACGTTCTTGACGTACTGCTGCGTGATCGACGACCCGCCCTGCAGGTCGTCGCCCGTCAGCGTGACGGCGATCGCCCGGAGCGTGCCCTGGAGGTCGATGCCGCCGTGCTCGTAGAAGCGCGGGTCCTCGCCGGCGACGGCGGCGTCCTTCGCGGACTGCGCGACGTCGTCCCAGCCGACCTCGACGCGGTTCTGGTCGTAGACGGAGGCGAGGAGGGTCGTCCCGTCGCTCGCGTAGACGTTGGTGCGCTGCATCAGCTGGCCCACGTCGAGGTAGCCCGGCAGGTTCTGGAACATGCCGATCGTGTTGCTCGTCGCCAGGCCCGTCAGCGCGAGGGCCGGCGTGACGCCGACGGTGATCAGGACGCCCGCCACGGCGCTCATCCCGATGAACCCCATGACCGCCCGCAGCGACATCCCGAGCGGCCGGACGGAGCGGCGGGATGCAGTGGGAAGTGCCATGGAGCGGTCGTCCTTTCGACGCGGCGCCGGGCCGCGGAGATCTGAGGGAGGGTGGCGAGAAGCCTCGCGAGCAGTCGCGCGATCCCCCGGCTTCATGGTACGTGACGGGTGCGCCCGCGGGGCGTCCTCCTCCCGGTGGAGATGAGGAGCTGGCGGGTGATGCGCAGGAGCGGGCGCGTCCGGGGTGCTGACCTCGGGTCGATGCATCCGTATCGTGGGGGGAGCGCCGCTCCGAGGGGCGCTGCAGCACCCGTTCCACCCACCGCTCCGGGGCCCCGGGCGGCCGGCCCCGGCAGAAAGCGCACACCATGGCACGCATCCACGACGACGTGACCCAGCTCGTCGGCAGGACCCCCCTCGTCCGCATCAACCGGCTGGAGGGCGCCGACCAGGCGACGGTCCTCGCCAAGCTCGAGTTCTACAACCCTGCGAACAGCGTGAAGGACCGCATCGGCGTCGCCATCATCGACGCGGCAGAGGCCTCCGGCGAGCTGCACCCCGGCGGGACGATCGTCGAGGGCACGAGCGGCAACACCGGCATCGCGCTCGCGATGGTGGGCGCCGCCCGCGGCTACAAGGTCGTCCTCACGATGCCCGAGACGATGTCCGTCGAGCGCCGGGTCCTCCTCCGCGCCTACGGAGCCGAGATCGTGCTCACCCCCGGCAGCGAGGGCATGCGCGGAGCGGTCGAGCGCGCCCGCGCGATCGTCGACGAGACCCCCGGCGCGATCCTCGCCCGCCAGTTCGAGAACGCCGCCAACCCCGAGGTGCACCGCCGCACCACCGCGGAGGAGGTCTGGGAGGACACCGACGGCGAGGTCGACGTCTTCGTGGCCGGCATCGGAACGGGCGGCACCATCACCGGAGTCGGCCAGGTGCTCAAGGAGCGCAGGCCCGGCGTGCAGATCATCGGAGTGGAGCCGATCGACTCCCCGCTCCTCACCCAGGGCACCGCCGGTCCGCACAAGATCCAGGGCATCGGCGCCAACTTCGTCCCCGCGATCCTCGACCGCGAGGTCTACGACGAGATCATCGACGTGACGCTCGACGACTCCGTGCGGGTGGCCCGCGAGATGGCCGCGCAGGAGGGGATCCTCGGCGGCATCTCCTCCGGCTCGATCATGTGGGCCGCGCTCGAGGTCGCGAAGCGCCCCGAGAACGCGGGGAAGACCATCGTCGCCATCGTCTGCGACTTCGGCGAGCGGTACATCTCGACCGTCCTGTACGAGGACCTCCGCAGCTGAGCCCCTCGAGACGAGCCGGGACGCCCCGCTCCGGACGCGACGGTCGGCCGGAGCGCCGCGTCCCGTCCGGACCGGAGCGTCCCGGGCTCCTCGCCCTGCTCCGCGAGGACGTCCGCACCGCCCGGGAGCGCGACCCCGCCGCCCGGAGCGCGGTGGAGGTCGTCCTCTCCTACCCGGGAGTGCACGCGGTCTGGGTGCACCGCGTCGCGCACGCCTGGTGGCGGCGCGGCCTCCGCCTGCCCGCCCGGCTGCTCAGCCAGGCGGCGCGCGCGGCGACCGGAGTGGAGATCCACCCCGGTGCGACCATCGGCCGGCGTCTGTTCATCGACCACGGCATGGGCGTCGTCATCGGCGAGACCGCGCGGATCGGCGACGACTGCATGCTCTACCACTCCGTCACGCTGGGCGGGAGGTCGGCCCGGCGCGAGCGTCGGCACCCCACGCTCGGCGACCGGGTGGTCGTCGGCGCCGGCGCGGTCGTCCTGGGCCCGCTCGTGCTCGGATCCGACGTCAGCGTGGGCGCGAACGCCGTCGTGGTGAAGGACGCGCCCGACGGAGCGGTGCTCGTCGGCATCCCGGCCCGCGATTTGCGCGATCAGGGCGGGGAGGAGGACCCGCTCGCCGGGTCCGGCCGCTCCACCGGACCGGCGGGACGCGTCTAGCCGGCGACGCTCAGTCGTCGCCCCGCGGCGTGATGTCGCGCGGGGCGCTCTTGATCTGCGCGAAGGCGTCCAGCGCGTGCGCCCGCGTCACCTTGAGGTCGACGAGGGGCGCCGGGTAGCCGTCCGCGCCTCCGGTCAGCGTGTCCTCGAGCGTCCACGGCTCGTGCACGGCGGCGCCCTCGACTCCGCCGAGCTCCGGCACGTTGTGGCGGATGTACTCGCCGGCCGGGTCGAACTTCCTCGACTGCGTGACCGGGTTGAAGACCCGGAAGAACGGCGACGCGTCGGCTCCCGAGCCCGCGACCCACTGCCAGTTCGCGGCGTTGCTCGCCGGGTCCGCGTCCACCAGGGTGTCCCAGAACCACTCCTCGCCCACCCGCCAGTCGACCAGCAGGTTCTTGATCAGGAACGACGCGGTCACCATCCGGACCCGGTTGTGCATGTAGCCGGTGCTCCAGAGCTCGCGCATGCCGGCGTCCACCAGGGGGTAGCCGGTACGCCCCTGGTGCCAGGCGTCGATCGCCTCCTGGCCGGGGCGTCCCCACGGGAAGGAGTCGAACCGGGTGTCGAAGTTGGCGGTCGCCAGATCCGGCCAGTGGAACAGCAGGTGGTAGCAGAACTCGCGCCAGAGCACCTCGGAGAGGAACCGGTCGCTGCCGTCGCCGCGGTGCAGGCCCTTCGCGTGCGCCTCCTCCAGGGCGTGCCACACCTGGAAGGGGCTGATCTCGCCCCACCTCAGGTGCGGGGAGAGGTTCGAGGTGGCGTCCTCCGCCGGCCGGTCGCGGCCGTCGGCGTAATCGTCGAGCTGCTCCGCGAGGAACGCGCGCAGCCGGTCGGCCGCCGCCTTCTCGCCGGGGACCCAGCGCTCGCGCAGCCCTCCCGCCCAGTCGGGACGCGTGGGCAGCAGCTCCCAGTCGTCGAGGGAGTCGGAGGCGATGTCTCCCGTGACGCCGTCGAGCGAGCGGGGGCGGGGGAGCGGCGCGCGCGGCGTCGGCTTGGCGCGGCAGGCGCGGGCGAAGGGCGTGTAGACGGAGTAGGGGCCGCCGGCGCCGGTCTGCACGGTCCACGGCTCGAACATCAGCGAGCCCTGGTGGCTCTCGGCCTCGAGGCCGCCGTTGCGGAGCGATTCCTTCACCGCCGCGTCGACGGTGCGCTCGGCCCTCCCGTAGCGGCGGTTCCAGTGCACGGCTCCCGCGCCGATCTCCTCGGCGAGCTGGAGGACGACGGCCTCGGCCGGCCCGCGGCGCAGGATCAGCGGGGCGCCGTGCTCGCGCAGGTCGGCGGCGAGGGCTGCGAGGCTGCCGTGCAGCCACCAGCGGGAGGCGCCCCCGAGCGGACGGATGCCCGCCGACTCCTCGTCGAGCACGTAGCAGACCGCGACGGGGCCGCCACGGTCGATCGCGGCGCGCAGAGCGGGGTTGTCGGCCAGGCGCAGGTCGTCGCGGAGCCAGACGAGGGTGGGGGAGGTGTCACTCATGGTGACCCCCATGATCCGCGAGTCCCGCGCCGCGGCGAAGACCTGGCCGGTCGCTGCGGCCCGTGCTAGCGGGGACGGATCAGGAGGAGGCGATGCCGTCGCGGAGCTTGTCGCAGAGCGCGGTCAGCTGCTTCAGCTCGTCCTCGTCGAGGACGCCGCCGACCTGCTCCGAGATGGTCCTCATGTGGGTGAGCGCGACGCGGCGGAAGAGCGCGTAGCCCTCGTCGGTGATCGCGATGATCGTGCCGCGGGCGTCCGCCGGATCCTCGCTCTTCTCGACGCAGCCGCGGGCGGCGAGCCGGTCGATCAGCCTGCTGACGCTGGGCTGCGTCAGGAGGACGTGCCGGTTCAGGTCGCGCAGCCGTGCGCGCCGACCGGGCTGCCGGGTGAGGTTGAAGAGCACGTCGTACTCGTTCATCGAGATCTCCCGCGAGGGGAACTCGGTGCTCAGGGTGCGCATCACCTGGACCTGGGCGCGGAAGAGCGACTCCCAGGCGGCGACGGCCTCTCTCGACCCCACTGGTCCTCCTTCTCGGCGCTCAGGAAGCGGTTCCCTGACATCCAGACGCCGTACAGCCTACGCCGGGGTGCTGGGAGGAGGGGGGCCGGGGGAACGACAGAAGGCCGGCCGCTGAGGCGAGCGGCCGGCCTTCATTCCCTTGCACCAAGAGTGTCCTGCAATCACTTCTCGCGCTTCCCGCCACAGCAAACGGTCGACGCACTTGAACTATATAACGACCCGGTAACGACGCAACCCTCTCTTTCCTGAATCCTCCCTGAGCCGCCCCGCCGTCTCCATCGCCGCGCCCGCCCCCTGCTCCGATGGCCGCCTCCGGCGCCCGACGCACCCGCCCGCTGCCCGCCGGAGTCCGCAACGAACTGCACCGATCCCCTGACCCCCCAGACCCGCGGATCGACCTCTGCTCTCGTTCGTCGCCGACGCGGCCGGCCCGATCATCCAGCCCCGCGAGGGCGCGACCCGCCCCGACCGCCCTCGGCCACACAGCAGGCCGCCGAGCAGCCCTTTCCAGGGTAGGGGCGGTGCGCGCACATCCCCGGAGGTCGGGAGGACGTTCCGCCCTCGAGGCGAACGCGGGAAACGCGTGTCAGCGTTTCCCGCTAGCCGGTCGCGACCCGCTCTCCGAATCGCGACCACCGGTGAAGCCGACCGCGGTAAGGAGAGCGCAAGCGCTCTCCTTACAATTCAGAACAGATCCGGCGACGGCGTCGACGCGTAGCGGATGGCGACGTCGGCGTGGCGGTCGAAGCGGTAGCCGACTCCGCGGACGGTGCGCACGATCTCCTCGTAGCGGCCGAGCTTGGCGCGGAGGCGGCGGACGTGGACGTCGATGGTGCGCTCGTTCGGCGCGTCGTCGTCCGCGGCGCCCCAGAGCGAGGCGATGAGCTCGGCGCGCTCGATGGTGCGGCCCTCGCGGAGCACGAGGTACTGGAGGAGCTCGAACTCCTTGTAGGTGAGGGGGGTGGTCTCCTCGTCGAGGATGACGCGCTTGCGGGAGATGTCGATGACGACGCCGCCGGGTGCACGGTCGGGGTCGGGCTCGGCGTCGGAGCGGCGCTTGGCGACGGCGGCCGGGTCCTGCAGCGCGAGGCGGACCACGTCCACGTCGCGGCCGCCGGCGCCCTGCGGGGCGAGGGCGACGGAGGCGTACGTCTCGGCGTCGGGGGCGAGCTGCGCCGTGACGCGCTTCAGCTCCTCGACCAGGCGGCCGAGGTCGACTCCGGCGGCGCGGGCCTTGGCCTCATCGATGCCGACGTAGAGGGCGAAGCCGCGGGCCTCGGTGCCCTGGGGGACGGCGCGGAGGCGGGGCGCTGCGGGCGCGGCGTCGGCGACCGGCTGGAGGCGGGGCGCCTCGGTGGGGGCGGTGGCGGTGGCGGTGCGGGTGTGGAGGAGGGTCATGACGAGTCCTTGGCTGGTCGGATCCGGGACGAGTGTCCGAGGGAGCGGATCCGGGTGTGCGCGGTCGAGCCGGCCCGCGGTGCGCGGTGGCGGCAGAGACGGATGCGGGGCATCCAGGGGATCGTCCGCGCCTCGGACGCTCAGCCGATCGTGACGATCAGCGGGCGGAGGCGGTGCGGGGATCCGGCGAGGTCAGTTCCTCATGCACACATTCGACAGCACATGACGGGGCCACCCGCCATCATCATGCCGGCATTCCCGATGGCCTCGAGGGAGGTCGGGGCGTGCAGGGTGTCAGTCATGTCCGTCAGTAAAGCGGAGGCCGGTGCGGTGCGTCAACACTTCCGTGGGGATGGACGGCGCGTCGGGGGTGGTTCCGGTGCTCGGGAGGAGGCGCGCGCCGTGACGGGGGATCGCGATGCGCCCGCTGCGCGGGCTGCTCGATCAGCATCACGGGCGGTGCCGGACGGTCGCGGTGGGGGCTGTCGAGACCCTCGCTGCGCGGGCCGACCGGCACGGCTCAGCGGGGCTCCCTGTTCCGGGGCGCGACGCGGGGCCCGCTCGTCCGGGGGCCGGCGGGCTCAGCCCGCGAGGCCGTAGAGGCGGTCGCCCGCGTCGCCGAGGCCGGGGACGATGTAGCCGAGCTCGTTGAGCTTCTCGTCGAGGGAGCCGAGGACGATGGTCACGTCGCGGTCGCCGAAGGCCTTCTCGACGGCGGCCAGGCCCTCGGGGGCGGCGAGCAGGCAGACGGCGGTGACGTCGACCGCTCCCCGGTCGAAGAGGAACTGGATGGCCGCGACGAGCGAGCCGCCGGTCGCGAGCATCGGGTCGAGGACGAAGCACTGGCGGTTCGACAGGTCGTCGGGCAGGCGCTCCGCGTACGTGGTCGGCTCGAGCGTCTCCTCGTTGCGCGCCATGCCCAGGAAGCCGACCTCGGCGGTCGGGATGAGCTTGACCATGCCCTCGAGCATCCCGAGGCCGGCCCGGAGGATCGGGACGACCAGCGGCTGCGGGTCGCTGAGCGCGAGGCCGGTGGTCTGCGTCACGGGGGTCTCGATGGTGACGGTGCGGGTGCGGACGCCGCGGGTGGCCTCGTAGGCGAGGAGCGTCATCAGCTCCTCGGCGAGCTGCCGGAAGGTGGGGGAGGGGGTGCGCTTGTCACGCAGCACGGTGAGCTTGTGGGTGATCAGCGGGTGGTCGGCTACGTGGACGCGCATAAGCTCAATCTACTGGCCGGAGCGGCGCCCCACCGGCCGCAGCGGGCCGCCGCAGGAGGGGGAGCGATGCGCGACAGCGATCTCCGCGTCCCCCGCCGCTCCGAGGAGTGGATGGGCCTGGCGCTCGACGAGGCGCGGCGAGCCGCGGGCTGGGGCGACGTCCCCGTGGGCGCGGTGGTCCTCGACTCGGCGGGTGCGGTGCTCGGGCTCGGGCGCAACGAGCGCGAGCTGCGGCGGGATCCGACGGCGCACGCCGAGGTGGTCGCGATCCGCGCGGCGGCCGAGGCCCGCGGCGACTGGCATCTCGAGGGCTGCACGCTGGTGGTCACCCTCGAGCCGTGCGTGCTCTGCGCCGGAGCGATCCTGGCGGCGCGGATCGACCGCGTCGTCTTCGGCGCGTGGGACGAGAAGGCGGGCGCCTCCGGATCCGTGCACGACCTCCTCCGCGACCGCCGGCACAACCACGTGGTCGAGGTGTACCCCGGGGTCCGCGCCGCGGAGAGCTCGCGACTCCTGCTCGACTTCTTCGCCGACCGCCGCTGACGCCGACCGGCGCTGACGCCGACCGGCGCTGACGCCGACCGGCGCTGACGCCGACCACCGCCGAACCCCTCAGCTCGGAGCGCCCAGCCACTCCATCAGCGCGAGCCGCGTCGCCGCGTGCATCCGCTCGAAGCGCTCCGCCGCGACGTCGTCGGCGAGCGCGGCGGCGTCGTAGCCCGCCGCTCCTGCCCACTCCCCGTCGCCCTCGAGCCACTGCGCGGCCATCGTGCCGGTCAGCTCGGGGTGGAACTGCACGCCGAGGAGCCAGTCCTCCACGGCGAACGCCTGCACCTCGCCCGCCGGCGACGACGCCAGCAGCGCCGCTCCGCTCGGCAGCGCGAAGGTGTCGCCGTGCCACTGCATCACGTCGACGCCGGCCAGGTGCCGGAGCGGGGAGCCGGCGCCCTCCTCCGTGAGCACGACCGGGCGGAAGCCGACCTCGCGGGCCGATCCGGGATGGACGGACTCGCCCAGGGCGGCCGCGATCAGCTGCGCTCCGAAGCAGACGCCGAGCGTGGGACGGCGGTGGTGCATCCGGTCCTGCAGGAGCGCGATCTCGGGGCTGATGAAGGGGTGCCGCGAGGTCTCGTAGACGCCGGCGCTGGAGCCGAGCGTGACGACGAGGTCGGGGGCGAGGATGTCGATCGCGTCGAGGTCCGTCCCTGCGACGGCGTCGACGGCGAACCCCCGCTCGGTCAGCATCGGCTCGAGCGCGCCGAGCCCGGCACCGCGCTCGTTGACGATCGCCAGGGCCCGGCGCATCTCAGGCGCTCCCGTGCGGCGCGGCCGGCGGCGAGGCGGCGGGCGGAGCGACCGTCCCTTCCGCCTCCGTCACGGCCGGACGGGCCGCCGCCGATCCTGCGCGTCCCCGGTCGACGTCGGGCTCGAGGTAGATCGTGGTGGCGGCGGGAACGGCCTCGCGGATCCGCCTCTCCGCCGCGTCGATCCCCGCGGCCACGTGCTCGAGGGTCTCGGCGGCCGGGAAGGCGAGCTTCGCGGCCACGAGGATCTCGTCCGGTCCGAGGTAGAGGGTGCGCATGTGGATGACGCGCTCGACGTCGCGCCCGGCCTCGAGCGCGGCGCGGATCGAGGCGGCGTCGGCGGGGGTCGCCCCCTCGCCGACCAGCAGGCTCTTCGTCTCGATGCCCAGCACGATCGCCACCACGATCAGCAGGGTGCCGATCATGATCGTTCCGATCGCGTCGTAGACCGAGTCGCCGGTGATCACGGTCAGCCCGACTCCGAGCAGCGCGAACGTCAGGCCGGTGAGCGCGGCGACGTCCTCGAGGAGCACGACCGGCAGCTCCGGCGCCTTCGCCCGGCGGATGAACTGGAACCAGGACTGCGAGCCGCGGACCCGGTTCGACTCCTTCACTCCCGTGCGCAGCGAGTAGCCCTCGAGGCAGATCGAGATCACGAGGACCAGGATCGGCAGCCAGGCGTTCTCGAGCTCGTGCGGCTCGGCGATCTTCTCGATGCCCTCGTAGAGCGAGAAGACGCCGCCGACCGAGAACAGGATGATCGACACCACGAAGGCGTAGACGTAGCGCTCGCGCCCGTAGCCGAACGGGTGCTCCTCGTCGGCGGCCTTCCGCGACTTGCGGCCGCCGAGCAGCAGGAGCAGCTGATTGCCGGAGTCGGCGAGCGAGTGCACGCCCTCGGCGAGCATGGAGGCGGATCCGGAGAAGAACCAGGCGACGAACTTCGTCAGGGCGATGCCGAGGTTGGCCGCGAGCGCCGCGATGATCGCGGTGCCGCCTCCGGATGCGCTCACGTGGTCTCCTCGGGCTCGCCGCTGGATGGTCGGGCCATCCTACGAGGCGCCGGACCGCCCCTGGACCCCCTTGCCGCGGGCTCTTCGTAGGATGAGCGGCGTGACCGATGCGCCCGTCCTGCTCCCGTCCATCGCCGTCCTCGGCCTCGGCTCGATGGGGGGCGCGATCCTCCAGGGCCTGCTGGCTCCCGGCGTGCGCGTCGAGGGGGGCGTGCGGGTGACCAACCGCGACTCCGCGAAGGCCGCCGCGTGGGACGGCCACCCGGTGGTCACCGCCTTCGCCACCGCGGACGACTCGGAGGCCAACCGGCGTGCGGTCGAGGGCGCGGCGATCGTGCTCGTGGCCGTCAAGCCGCACATGGTGCCGGACCTGCTCGACGAGATCGCCGACGCGCTCGCCCCGGGCGCGGTCGTCGTCTCCGTCGCCGCCGGTGTGCCCGCGGCCACGTTCGAGCGGCACCTGCCGGCGTCCGTCGCCGTGCTCCGCTCGATGCCGAACACTCCCGCGGTCGTGGGCCGCGCCGTCACCGGCCTCAGCGCGGGCACGCGGTCCGGCGACGAGGACCTGGCGCTCGTGCGCCGCCTGTTCGAGACGGTCGGCGAGGTGGTCGAGGTGCCGGAGTCGCAGCTCGACGCGCTCTCGACGATCTCCGGCTCGGGGCCCGCCTACGTGTTCCTGCTGATCGAGGAGCTCATCGCGGCCGCTGTCGCGAAGGGCTTCACCCCGGAGCAGGCGTCGACGATGGTGGTCGGCACGTTCCGCGGCGCGGCCGAGCTGCTCGCGGACTCCGGCGAGGAGCCCGCGGAGCTGCGCCGGCGGGTCACGAGCCCGAAGGGCACCACCGAGCGGGCCGTCGCGGTCCTGCAGGAGGCCGACCTCGCCGCCCTCTTCACGCGGGCGACCGACGCCGCGCTGGCCCGCGCCCGCGAGCTCGCCGCCTCCTGACTCCGCCCTCCTCTCCGCGAGATGCCGCTCGGGTCCGCGACACCCGGAGCGGGCGTACCGGAGCGGCATCCCGCAGAGGAGGAGGAGGAGGAGGAGGGAGGGGGCGCGGGTCAGGAGCCGAGGGCCGCGAAGCGCTCGATGTCGCTGGGGGTGCCGCTGACCACGATGAGGTCGTGGTTCGAGACGACGGTCTGCTCGGTCGCGTAGGTGAAGGGCTTGCCCGGGCTCTTGACGCCGACGACGGTCACGCGGTGCTTGCGGCGCACGCCCGACTCCGTGAGCGTCAGCCCCCGGATCGGCTTGGGCGGGTACATCTTCGCGAGCACGAAGTCGTCGTCGAACTCGATGAAGTCGAGCATGCGGCCCGAGACCAGGTGCGCGACGCGCTCGCCCGCCTCCGCCTCGGGGTAGATCACGTGGTTCGCGCCGATCCTCTCGAGGATCTTGCCGTGCGAGCGCGAGATCGCCTTCGC
>NZ_PSUC01000043.1:0-25054 GCF_002931635.1 Rathayibacter sp. AY2B7
GGTCCCCGCGAGACGCCCGACCCCTCCCCGCGAGATGCCGCTCCGGCACGCGACTCGCCGACGGGGGTGTACCGGAGCGGAAACTCGCGGAGGGGAGACGGGGTCCGGTCACCCGTAGAGTGGCCGGGTGGAAGCAGCCGACATCGCCGACGACATCACCGAGGTCCTCTACACCGAGGCCGAGATCCACGAGCGGATCCGCGCCCTGGCCCGCGCCATCGAGCGCGACTACGCGGGTGAGAACCTGCTCATCGTCGGGGTGCTGCGCGGCGCCGTGATGGTGATGGCCGATCTGGCCCGCGAGCTCAAGCTCGACATCGTCATGGACTGGATGGCCGTCTCGTCCTACGGGAGCGGCACCAAGTCGTCCGGCGTGGTGCGGATCCTGAAGGACCTCGACTCCGACATCACGAACCGCAAGGTGCTGATCGTCGAGGACATCATCGACTCCGGCCTCACGCTCTCGTGGCTGCAGGGCAACCTCCGCAGCCGCGGCGCCGAGTCCGTCGAGATCTGCGCGCTGTTCCGCAAGCCCGCGGCCGCCAAGGTCGAGGTCGACGTGGCCTACGTCGGCTTCGACATCCCGAACGAGTTCGTGATCGGCTACGGGCTCGACTACGCCGAGCGCTACCGCAACCTCCGCGATGTCGCCGTCCTCGCCCCGCACGTCTACGAGTAGCCCCGCGGACACCGCGCAGGAGAGCCTCGAGCGGCTCTTCGCGGTGCCGCTGCTGGGCTACCACATGAGCTACCCGACCTCGCTGCGGGCCGACCTCGAGTTCAACTACTGGTGGCTCGCGCACGCGATCGACGCGGCCGTCGACGCCTTCGAGCGCACGGGCGACGAGGCGCACCTGGAGCGGGCACGGCGGATCCACCGCGCGATCCGCCTCCGCAACGGCGGGCGCCTGGTCAACGGCTACTTCGACGACATGATGTGGCTCGGCGGCGCGCTCGCCCGCCTCGGGGAGGCCTCGGGCGACCCGCGGTTCCTCGACCGGGCCGACCGCCTCTGGCGCTTCGCCGTCGCGAAGGGCTGGAACCTCCGCCACGGGGCGAGCCTCGCCTGGCGCCGCCGGCAGCTGGACTACAAGAACGCGCCCGCCAACGGCCCGTTCGCGATCCTCGGCGCGCGCCTGGAGCGGCTGCGGCCCGACGGCCGGGAGGAGCTCTCGCGCGCCGCCCTCGACTGGATGCACGTGCGCCTCCGCGACGACGACACCGGCTTCGTCGGCGACGGCATCGGCCGCGAGGGAGGCTCCGCCCGCGACGACTGGGCCTTCAGCTACAACCACGCCGTCTACATCGGGGCGGCGCTCGCCCTGCACCGCCTGCGGCCCGACCCCCGCCTGGTGGCCCACGCCTCCCGCACGGCCGAGGACCTGCTGGACCGGCTCGCCCCCGACGGCGTCTTCGTCGACCAGGGATCGGGGGACGGCGCCCTGTTCGGCGGCATCGCCTACCGGCACCTCGTCGACCTCGCCACGACGAGCGGAGTCGCGCCCGCGGTGGCCGCCCGCCTCCGCGGCTTCGTCGCCGGCAGCGTCGCCGCGCTGCAGAGCTCGAGCGTCCGCCGCGGCGTGCTGCTGGCCGGGCCCCGCTGGGACGCGCCTCCGTCGCTGCCCGCCACGCTCTCGGCCGAGATCGGCGCCGTGCTCGCCCTGGAGGCGTCAGCGCGACTGGACCGGTCGCCGGTGCCGTCAGACTGACGGGGTGAAGGCACCCGAGAAGCGCACCGTCGCCGTCGTGATCAACCCGAGCAAGTTCGACGACGTCGGCGCCGCGGAGGACCTGGTCGCGACGATCGCGCGCCGCCACGGCTGGAACGAGCCGCTCTGGTTCGAGACCAGCCCGGGCGACTCCGGTGCCGCCGCGGCCCGCGCCGCGCTCGAGGCGGGCCCGGACCTGGTGTGCTCGATGGGAGGCGACGGCACCGTCCGCGCCGTCGCCACAGTGCTGCGCGGGACCGGCGTCCCCTACGGCCTGCTGCCCAGCGGCACGGGCAACCTCCTCGCGCGGAACCTCGGGATCCCGCTCGGCTCGCTGCCCGAGGCGGTCGAGATCGCCCTGCTCGGGCAGGACCGCGCCATCGACGTGGGCACGGCCGCGTTCGACGACGGCGAGGAGCGGGTGTTCATGGTGATGGGCGGGGTGGGCCTGGACGCCGAGATCATGGACAAGACGGACGAGGAGCTGAAGAAGCGGGTGGGCTGGGGCGCCTACTTCGCGGCGGGCGCGCCGGCGATGTTCAAGGCCGGATTCGAGGTGACCCTCACGATCGACGGCGCGGAGGAGCCTCCGCAGCGCTGCTTCATGGTGCTGGCCTGCAACTGCAGCTCCGTGGTGGCGAACATCGAGCTGGCCGCGGGCGCGGTGCTCGACGACGGCGACCTGGAGCTGGTGCTGCTGCGTCGGCGCTTCGGCCTCGCGCTGGATGTCGCGACCGGCAACCGCAACGGGCTCGCCTCCCTCCGGCAGTGGCCCGGCCGCGAGTTCTCGTTCGAGCTCGACCAGCCGGTGCTCGCCGAGCTGGACGGCGATCCGGTCGGCCGCACCCGCTCCGGGCGCTTCGGCGTGGATCCGGGCGCCCTCCTCGTGCGCCTGCCGGTGCCGACGCCCCGGAGCCCGGGACTGACTCCGCACGACTCGGTGATCGTCGACACGTCCGCCATCGCGACGCTGCTCCCGGAGCCGCCCTCCTCCTGATGCTTGCGCGCTCTTCTTTACGGTTGTAAGTTATCTGACGGACGTAAAGAAGGCGCTCCTCGCGCCGGGAGGAAGGACCCCGTGACCGATCCGCGGCTCACCCGCTCGCGCGAGCTCCTGCTCACCGCGATCACGACGGCCCTCGACCGCCCGGGCGACGACCAGCCCTCCATCACGGAGCTCTGCGGCGCCGCGGGCGTCAGCCGCCCCACGTTCTACCAGCACTTCGGCGATGTGCCGTCCCTGATCGAGGCCGCCGCGGTGGAGCGGATGCACGCGCTGTTCGGCGACGTCGCTCCCGGCACCGCCCCCGCCGACTGGGAGGGCGCGGTCCCCCGCATCGTCCGCGGCCTCCTCGAGGGCCTGCTCGTGCACGCCGACTTCTACCGCCGCGTGCTGAGCGGAGGGACGGCCCGCGCCGTGCAGGAGTCGGTCGTCGCGTTCCTCGCGCAGCGGCTCCTCGCCTTCTCGCCCCTCGCCGAGCGCGGATCGGGCGGCGGCGACCACGCCCGCGTCGAGCGCTTCGCCGTCCTCCTCGCCGCCGGCACCACCTGGCTGGTCGTCGGCTGGCTCCTCGACGGCGACGCCCGCCGTCCCGTGGCCTCGGCCTCCGCCGACATCGCCGAGCTCCTCGTCACCGGAGTCGCCTCGCCGCGGCTCGCCGCCCTGCACTCCACGAAGTAGAAGGACCATGACCACCTCCCCGCTCCGCCGCGCCCTGCGCGCCGTGAACCCGCGCCTCGTCGTCGTCTTCGCCGCGATCGCGCTCATCCCGCTGATCTACGCGGGACTGCTGACCTCGGCCAACCTCGATCCCACGCACCACCTCGACACGGTGCCCGCCGCGATCGTCAACGAGGACACCGGCGCGACCGCCTCGGACGGCTCCGCGCTCGCCCTCGGCGACGACCTGACCGAGCAGCTCACCACCGACACGTCCGGCTCGGACTTCGCCTGGACGGCGACCGGTGCCGACGAGGCGTCCCGGGAGCTCGCCTCCGGCGACGTCCTCGCCGTGCTGACGGTGCCGGCCGGCTTCTCGGCCGACGTCGCCTCGGTCGGCGGCGACGACCCCGCCGCGGCCGTGCAGGCGAAGCTGTCGATCGAGACGAACGACGCGGCCAACCTGATCGTCGGCAACATCGCCTCCACCATCGGCACCACCGTGACGAAGACGCTGGAGGAGAAGGTCGGCGCGACCTACCTCGAGAACGTCTACCTCGGCTTCACCGACGTGCACTCCAGCCTCGAGCAGGCCGCCGACGGCGCCGCTCAGCTGGCGGACGGCGCCGGGACCGCCGCGTCCGGCTCCTCCGAGCTGGTCGTCGGGCTCGCGCAGCTGCAGGACGGCACCGCGCAGCTGGCGACCGGCGCCGACTCCCTCCGCTCGGGCGCGGGGAGCGCGGCCTCCGGAGCGTCCGACCTCTCGTCGGGACTCCAGCGGATCGCGAGCGGGACCGGGCAGCTGCCCGACCAGGCGGCGGCGCTCGACACGGGAGCCCGCACGGTCGCCGACGGCGCCCAGCAGCTCGACGGCGGAGCGGCGTCGCTCGCCTCGGGTGCCACCGACCTCGCCGCGGGGACGTCGACCCTGAAGAACGGCGCGGCCTCGGCGGCATCCGGTGCCGCGGCGCTGGCCACCGGGTCCGCCTCCCTCTCCGACGGAGCGGGGAAGGCCCTCGCAGGAGCCCAGCAGCTCGCGACCGGTGCGGGAGCGCTCGCGACCGCCACTCCGCAACTCGCCACCGGAGCGACCGGAGTCGACTCCGGCCTCGCCTCCCTGCTCTCGCGGTACGACTCGCTGTCCGACGCCCAGCGCGTGGCCGAGCTGACCGCCCTCGAGAAGGGTGCGGCCGCTCTCGTGGGCGGAGCCGCCTCGGCGGACGCGGGCGCGCAGACGCTCGCCTCCGGTGCGACCGCGCTCGTCGGCGACGAGGGCGGCGGACTGACGGTGCTCGCCGCCGGTGCCGCCACGGTCTCGAGCGGAGCCGCCGACCTCGCGACCGGCACCGCCATTCTGTCCACCGGGGCGACCTCCGCCGCAGACGGCGCCCAGAAGCTGCAGACCGGTGCGCAGGCCCTCGCCCAGGGAGCTGCGACCCTCGACGGCGGAGCCGCGCAGGTCGCCGGCGGAGTGGGCACCCTCTCCGGCGCGGTCGGCCCGCTCACCAGCGGAATCGCCTCCGCGGCCGCCGGCGCCTCCGACCTCGCCTCCGGGACGGCCGCCCTCGCGACGGGCGCCTCGGACCTCGCGGACGGCGCCGAGACCGCCGCGACCGGCTCGGCCGACGCGGCCACCGGTTCGCAGGACCTCGCCGACGGGATCGACTCGCTCGCCTCCGGATCGCGCACCCTCGACACGAAGCTCTCGGACGGCGCGGACGACGTGCCCACCTACACCGGCGAGCAGGCTCAGGAGCTCAGCACCGTCGCGGCCGCCCCGGTCGGGATCGACGCCGAGCGGATGAACCGCGTGCCGTCCTACGGCTACGGCCTCGCCCCCTACTTCATGGCGCTCGCGCTCTGGGTCGGCGCGCTCGCCTTCTATCTGATGAGCGCCCCGCTCAGCTCCCGCCTCCTCGCCGCGCGCCGTCCCGCCTGGTTCATCGCACTGCGCAGCTACCTGCCCGGCGCGCTGATGGCGGTCGCCCAGGGCGTCCTGGCCGCGCTCGTCATCCGCTTCGGAGTGGGCGTCGAGGCGTCGAACCTGACCGGGCTGATCGGGATCGCCGTGCTCACGAGCCTCACCTTCGTGGCGATCAACCAAGCGCTGATCGCGCTGCTGGACGCTCCGGGCCGGTTCCTGGCGCTGCTGATGATCGTGCTGCAGCTGTCCTCGGCCGGAGGAACCTACCCGGTCGAGACCGCTCCCGCCTTCTTCCAGGCGATCCACGGAGTGCTGCCGCTGACCTGGACGGTGGAGGCGTTCCGCTCGCTGATCGCAGGCGGCAGCATCGGAGTCGCGCACGCGGTCCTGGTGCTCGTGCTCTGGCTGGTCGGGGCGCTCGCCGTGACCGTGCTGGCCGCCGCCCGCCGCCGCCGCGGCCTCGTGCCCGCCCTCCGCGACCCGGAGCCCCTCCTCGAGTCGGCCTGACCCGGCCCGGGCGGGCCCGTCCGTCCGCGCCTGCTGCCCCTCGTCGCGGCACGCCCCGCTCGGACACCTTCGCCCCCTCCGAGACCGCAGTAGTCGTCGCTGTCGAGCTCGAGTGCGACAACTCCTGCGTTCTCGCGGCGCGCCCCGCTCGGACACCTTCGCCCCTTCCCGAGACCGCAGTAGTCGTCGCTGTCGAGCTCGAGTGCGACAACTCCTGCGCTCTCGCGGCGCGCCCCGCTCGGACACCTTCGCCTCCTTCCCGAGACCGCAGTAGTCGTCGCTGTCGAGCTCGAGTGCGACAACTCCTGCGCTCTCGCGGCGCGCCCTGCTCGGACACCTTCGCCCCTTCCCGAGACCGCAGTAGTTGTCGCTGTCGAGCTCGAGTGCGACAACTCCTGCGCTCTCGCGGCGCGTCCCTACCGCCGAAGCGCCGATCCCCGCGACCTCCACCCACAAGGCAGAGGACGCGGACCGGGAAACGCGTGCCAGCGTTTCCCGGCAGTCCGACGCACCCCGCTCTGCGGAACGCACCCCGTCGCGGAGCCGACCGCGCGCGGGGATGCGGCCCGCCGCATCCCCGCCGGACAGCACAGCCCGCGGCCGTTCGGCCCACGGCGAACGCGTGGGTGGCGCTCAGAGTGCGGGAGGTAGCCTGGCAGGCACAATCTCCTCGTCAGAAAGGCGCCGGGTGTCGCACCCGCAACAAGCATGAACGTGAAGCGCATCTTCCGGGGTCCCATCCTCTACGTCGTCCTGGCGATCGTCGCGGTGTGGATCGGCTCCTCGCTGATCACCATGTCCGGTTTCCGGCCGGTCACGACGCAGGAGGGTCTCGACCTCCTGAAGGACGGCAAGGTCGACTCGGCGAAGATCGTGGACGGCGAGCAGCGCGTCGATCTCACGCTCAAGCAGGCCGACGGCGACAACGGCACGCAGGTGCAGTTCTACTACGTGGCCCCTCGCGGCGCGGAGGTCGTCGACGCGGTGTCCGCGGCCGATCTCGGCAGCACCGGCTACAACGACGAGGTCCCGCAGACCAACTGGTTCCTCTCGGCTCTCGGCTTCCTGCTCCCCATCCTGCTGATCGGCGCGTTCTTCTGGC
Organism: Rathayibacter sp. AY2B7; assembly: GCF_002931635.1. Classification (NCBI taxonomy): domain Bacteria; kingdom Bacillati; phylum Actinomycetota; class Actinomycetes; order Micrococcales; family Microbacteriaceae; genus Rathayibacter; species Rathayibacter sp. AY2B7. Next base: position 6,903 of record NZ_PSUC01000043.1, read on the forward strand.
TGATGCTCTCGGGCATGCAGGGCGGCGGCAACCGCGTCATGCAGTTCGGCAAGTCGAAGGCGAAGCTCGTCTCGAAGGAGTCGCCCAAGGTCACGTTCGGCGATGTCGCCGGCGCCGACGAGGCGATCGAGGAGCTGCACGAGATCAAGGAGTTCCTCAAGGAGCCCGCGAAGTTCCAGGCCGTCGGCGCCCGCATCCCGAAGGGCGTCCTGCTCTACGGCCCTCCCGGCACCGGCAAGACCCTGCTGGCGCGCGCGGTCGCGGGCGAGGCGGGCGTCCCCTTCTACTCCATCTCCGGATCGGACTTCGTCGAGATGTTCGTCGGCGTCGGCGCGAGCCGTGTCCGCGATCTCTTCCAGCAGGCGAAGGAGAACTCGCCGGCCATCATCTTCGTCGATGAGATCGACGCCGTCGGCCGCCACCGCGGCGCCGGCATGGGCGGCGGTCACGACGAGCGCGAGCAGACCCTCAACCAGCTGCTGGTCGAGATGGACGGCTTCGACGTCAAGACGAACGTCATCCTGATCGCGGCGACGAACCGCCCCGACATCCTCGACCCCGCGCTGCTGCGTCCGGGCCGCTTCGACCGCCAGATCGGCGTCGACGCCCCCGACCTGCTCGGCCGCAAGCGGATCCTCGAGGTCCACGGCCGCGGCAAGCCGCTCGCCGGCGGAGTCGACCTCGAGGTCGTCGCCCGCAAGACCCCGGGCTTCACCGGCGCCGACCTGGCCAACGTCCTCAACGAGGCCGCGCTGCTCACCGCCCGCTCCAACGCGCAGCTGATCGACAACCGCGCGCTCGACGAGGCCATCGACCGCGTCATCGCGGGGCCGCAGCGCCGCACGCGGGTCATGCGCGACAAGGAGAAGCTGATCACCGCCTACCACGAGGGCGGACACGCTCTGGCGGCGGCGGCGATGCGCCACACCGACCCCGTGACCAAGGTCACGATCCTTCCGCGCGGTCGCGCCCTCGGCTACACGATGGTGCTCCCGCTGGAGGACAAGTACTCCACGACCCGCAACGAGCTCCTCGACCAGCTCACGTACGCGATGGGCGGCCGCGTCGCGGAGGAGATCGTCTTCCACGACCCCACCACCGGAGCGTCGAACGACATCGAGAAGGCGACCTCCATCGCCCGCAAGATGGTCACCGACTACGGCATGTCCGCGAACGTCGGAGCGGTCAAGCTCGGCCAGTCGTCGGGCGAGATGTTCCTCGGCCGCGACATGGGCCACCAGCGCGACTACTCCGAGCAGATCGCCGAGACGGTCGACGCCGAGACGCGCCAGCTCATCGAGCAGGCGCACGACGAGGCGTGGCAGGTCATCAACGACAACCGCGACATCCTCGACCGCCTCGCGATGGAGCTGCTCGAGAAGGAGACGCTCGACCACGACCAGCTGGCCGAGATCTTCAAGGACGTCCGCCGCATCGACGAGCGCCCGCAGTGGCTCTCGAGCGACAAGCGCCCCCTGTCCGACCTGCCGCCCATCGCGGTCCCGGTCGCCAAGGCGCCGATCGACTCGGGTGCGACCGACGGGGGAGTCTCCTCCGCTGGTGCCGACGAGGTCGCGCCGAAGCGCCCGCCGCTGATCAACCCGCGCCCCGCGACGGCGTAGCGCGCGCGTGCCCGTCGACAAGGCGCGCATCGAGGCGGCCGTCGCCGAGATCCTCGCGGCCATCGGGGACGACCCGGGCCGCGAGGGACTCCTCGACACGCCGCGGCGGTTCGCCGAGGCGTACGAGGAGTTCTTCGGCGGGTTCGACGACGACGCCGCGGCCCAGCTGACCGAGACGTTCGCGGTGGTGGAGGGCGGCCAGGAGTCGCCGCTCGACCAGACGGTGATCGTGCGCGACCTCGCCTTCCGCTCCGTCTGCGAGCACCACCTCCTGCCGTTCCTCGGCGTCGCGCACATCGCCTACCGGCCGCGCGAACGGGTCGTCGGCCTCGGCCGGCTGCCGCGCGTGGTCGAGACGGTCGCGTCGCGACCGCAGATCCAGGAGCGGATGACCGAGCAGATCGCCGACGCGCTCGAGCAGGGCCTCGCTCCCAAGGGAGTGCTCGTCGTGGTCGACGCCGAGCACGGCTGCGTGCGGATGCGCGGGCCGCGCCAGACCGCGAGCTCGACCGTGACGGTCGCCGCCCGCGGCTCCCTCGCCGACCCGGCCGCCCGCGCCGAGATCATCGCGCTGATCGGCGCCGCCCGGGAGGAGTGACGTGGCCACCACCGTCGCCGACCTCACGCCGACCGGACGCGCCGCGCTCCTCGGGATCCTCAACGTCACTCCGGACTCGTTCAGCGACGGCGGCCGTTGGCTGTCCGTCGACGACGCCGTCCGCCACGGCCTCGACCTGATCCGGCCCGCCGGGGACGGACCCGCCGCGTTCGGCGCGGACCTGGTCGACGTCGGCGGAGAGAGCACCCGCCCCGGTGCGGCGCGCGTCGACTCCGCCGCCGAGCAGGGCCGCGTGCTGCCCGTCGTCCGCGCCCTCGCCGCGGAGGGGGTGCGCGTCAGCATCGACACGATGAGCGCCGCCACGGCCGAGGCCGCCCTGGACGCCGGCGCCGTCGTCGTCAACGACGTCTCCGGCGGCCTCGCCGATCCGCGGATGCTCCCGCTCGTCGCCGAGCGCGGCGCCGTCTACATCGCGATGCACTGGCGCGGGCACAGCGCGGGCATGACCGCTCTCGCCTCCTACGGCGACGTGGTGGCGGACGTCCGCGGCGAGCTCGAGCGCCGCGTCGAGGCCGCCCGTGAGGCCGGGATCCGTGACGACCGCCTCCTGCTCGACCCCGGCCTCGGCTTCGCGAAGGTCGGCGCGCACGACTGGGCGCTGCTGGCCGGGCTCGACGCGATCGTCTCGCTGGGCTTCCCGGTCCTGGTCGGCCACTCGCGCAAGCGGTTCCTCGCTCCGTTCGCCCCCGCCGGCGCCCCGGCCGCCGAGCGCGACGAGGTCTCCGCCATGCTGAGCCTCGTCGCCGCCGGGCACGGCGCCTGGGGCGTCCGGGTCCACGACGTCCGCTCGTCCGCCCGCGCCCTGGCCCTCGCCGCCCGACTCCAGGAGGAGACCCCGTGACCGCGATCGACCCCGCCGCCCTGGCCGTGCGCGACTCCATCACCCTCACCGGGCTGCGCGTGCGCGCGCACCACGGCGTCTTCGACTTCGAGCGCGAGAACGGCCAGGACTTCGTGATCGACGCGACGGTCTGGCTCGACACCGCGCCAGCGGCCGAGGGCGACGCGCTGGCCGAGACGGTGCACTACGGCGAGCTCGCGATCGCCCTGGCCGACGCGGTGGCCCGCGACCCGGTCGACCTCATCGAGACCCTGGCCGAGCGCCTCGCCCGGGTCGCCCTGGGCTTCGCCGCCGCCGACGTCGTCCGCATCACCGTCCACAAGCCGGACGCTCCGATCCCGCTGCCGTTCGATGACGTCGCCGTGCAGATCACGAGGACCCGCCCGTGAGGCCGCGGCAGGAGCGCGTCCGCCCGGTGCGCCACGTCGTGCTCGCGCTCGGCAGCAACCTCGGCGACCGCCTCGCGCACCTCGAGGAGGCGCTGCGGGCCCTCGCCACGACACCGGGCCTGCGCATCGAGGCGGTGTCCAAGGTCGTGGAGTCGCCCGCGTGGAAGCCCGAGGGCGTCGACGAGGACGCGCCCGGCTACCTCAACGCGGTCGTGACCGGCTCGACCGTCCTCGAGCCCGACGACCTGCTCGCGGCGACGGCGGCGATCGAATCGGCCGGCGGCCGGATCCGCGGCGAGGGCGAGGAGCGCTGGGGCGACCGGACCCTCGACATCGACGTGATCGCGGTCGGCGGCGTGCTCCGCGACGACGCGCACCTGACCCTCCCGCACCCGCGGGCGGCCGAGCGGGCGTTCGTGCTCGAGCCGTGGCTCGACGCCGAGCCGGCGGCGGTTCTTCCCGGGGCCGGATCCGTGGCCGAGCTGCGCGCACGGGCGACCGACCGCGTGACCGACCACCCGGCCGGGCTGACCTGGCCGGGGCGCGACTCCGCCCGCGGCAGCACCGCCGAACCCGAGAGCAGGACCCCGTGAGGCGCACTCGCATCAGCACCCTGCTCGGACTCGGCCTCGCCGGGGCCGTCGCGGGGTTCCTCCTCGACCTCGCGATCGCTGCCGCAGGCCGCCCCGTGCTCATCCCGCCGCTGACGGTTCCGCTGACCCTGATCGTGGTCGCCGCCCTCGTGCTCGGCTTCGCCGTGCCGATCCACCGCGCCACGAAGGGCACGCTGCGCCGGCCCATCGATCCGTTCCGGGCGATGCGCGTCGTGGTGCTCGCGAAGGCGTCCAGCCACGTCGGTGCTCTGCTGCTCGGAGCCTCCGGCGGCATCCTGGTGTACCTGCTGAGCCGTGCGATCCCTTCGCTAGGCTCCGTGTGGCAGGACGTCGCGACCATCGTGGGTGCGCTCGTCCTGCTGGTGGCCGGCCTGGTCGCCGAGCACCTGTGCACCATCCCGCCGAGCGACGACGACGACAGCGCCGTCGGCGAGGTGAACCACGCCTGACGCCGACGCCCGGACCGCCGCGGGCAGTGAGGACGACGCCATGCCCGCCGAGCCCGAGGACGCGTCGTCGACGACCCGCCGCGACGCGAGGGGACGCCGGCGGGACCGTCTCGACATCACGGGGGAGTGGCGCCGCGTCTCGCCCCGGTACGTCGCGGTCGAGATCGTGTCGGCCGTCGTGTCGAGCGTGCTGCTGCTCGCCGTGCCCGTGGTGCTGATGCTGATCGGCCTGCCGTGGGGCTGGATCCCGATGGCCGCCGCGGCCGCCCTCGCGGTGACCCTCCTGATCGTGGCCCCGCGCCGTGCGCGCGCCTACGGCTACCTCCTGCGCCAGGACGACCTCCTGTTTCGCCGCGGCATCATGTTCCAGCGCTTCGTGTCGGTGCCGTACGGGCGGATGCAGCTCATCGACGTCAACCGCGGGCCGCTCGCCCGGGCACTCGGCCTCGCCGACCTCCGCTTCGTCACCGCCGCCGCGGCGACCGGCGTCAGCATCCCGGGCCTGGCCGAGCAGGACGCGGAGGAGCTCCGCGACCGCCTGGTCGAGCTCGCCGAGTCGCGCCGGGCCGGCCTGTGACCGAGCTCCGCGCCGTCGAGACGGACCTCGCCGACGGGGAGTGGCACCGCCTCCATCCCGCGACCCCGGTCCTCAAGGGCGGGATCGGCCTGCTGGTCGTCCTCGGCATCGTGATCACGAACCTCCGCGAGCGCCTGGTCGAGCTGTTCCTGCCCGGGCCGGAGGGGTTCGAGAGCGGCGATCCGGTCGACGAGCTGCTGCGCCGCGGTCTCGTCGGCTGGGCGCTGCTGGCGGTCGCGGTGGGCCTGGCGGTCGCCGTCTTCGCGTTCTGGCTGTCCTGGCGGATGCACACCTTCCGCATCACGGACGAGCTCGTCGAGGTGCGCTCCGGCGTGCTCTTCCGGACCAACCGGCGGGCGCGGCTGGACCGCATCCAGGGCATCGCGGTGCAGCGTCCGCTGTTCGCGCGGCTGTTCGGAGCCGCGAAGCTCGAGGTGAGCGTGGCCGGGCAGGACGCGAACGTCCAGCTGTCGTACCTCGGGTCGCGCTTGGTTGACGCCCTGCGCCGCGACATCCTGCGGCTCGCGTCCGGGGTGCGCGAGCGGGAGGCGACGGTCGACGGTGCGGCTCCGGCGGGCGGGTTCCTGGCGCGCCGGCTGGAGGAGTTCGGTGAGCCTCAGGACGAGACGCCGCCCGAGTCGGTCGTCTCGATCCCGCCGGGCCGACTCCTCGGCTCGCTCGTCTTCAGCGGCTTCACGCTGTTCCTGGCCGCCTCGGTCGTCGCCGTGGTGTTCGTCGCCGTCTACGGCTCGCCCTACGTGCTCTTCGCGATCCTGCCGGGCCTGATCGGCTCGGGCAGCTACTACGTCCGCCAGTTCGTGCGCTCGCTCCGGTACTCGATCGCCGCGACGCCCGACGGCGTGCGGGTCGGCTACGGCGTGCTCTCGACCAGCAGCGACACGATTCCGCCCGGCCGGATCCACGCCGTCGAGATCACTCAGCCGCTGCTCTGGCGCCCCTTCGGCTGGTGGCAGGTGCGGATCGACCGCGCCGGCCACGCGGCCTCCCGCGGGGCGAACGGCGAGCCGAACACCACGATCCTGCCCGTCGGCGACCTCGCCGCGGTCGAGCGCGTCCTCGCCCTCCTGCTGCCCGGACCGGCTGAGGGAGCGGAGTCGACGCCCGTCGGAGACGCACTCCGGCACCGCGACGCGGCCGGCTTCACCCGGGCGCCGCGCTCGGCGGTGTGGCTCCGCCCCTTCTCGTTCCGGAGGACCGGGTACCGGCTGACGGACGAGGTCGCGATCCTGCGCAGCGGAGCGGTCTGGCGGCGGGTCGCCGTGGTGCCCCTGGCGCGGATGCAGAGCGTCGGGGTCCAGCAGGGACCGCTCCAGCGCCTGCTCGGGCTGGCCTCGGCGCGCGTGCACACGGTGGCCGGCCCCGTCACTCCGCTCGTGCCGGTGATGAGCGCAGCCGACGGACTCGCCTTCTTCGAGAGCCTCGCGACGGCCGGAGTGCGGGCCGCCGACCGCGACGCGAGCCACCAGTGGGGGCGGCGGGCGGCCGCACCCGCCCTGCCCGACTGGCCCGCTCCGGAGGGGGAACCGCATGCCTGAGAACCGCCGCGACGGACGCCTGGGCGTCGGCGTGATCGGTGCCGGACGCGTGGGCCCGGTGCTCGGTGCCGCGCTCGCCGGGGCCGGCCACGCCGTGATCGGGATCGCCACCACCAGCGAGAGCGGACGCGAGCGCGCCGACGCGCTGCTCCCCGGAGTCCCCGTGCTCGCGATCCCCGAGCTCGTCGAGCGCAGCGAGCTGGTGATCGTCGCCGTCCCCGGGAGCGAGATCGCCGCCCTGGTCGCGGGGCTCGCCGCGACCGGAGCGTGGCAGCCCGGCCAGCTGGTGCTGCACACGGCACCCGAGCACGGCTACGGGGTGCTCGCGCCGGCGCTCGCCTCCGGGGTCATCCCCCTGGCAGTCCACCCGGCGATGGCCTTCAGCGGCACCAGCCTCGACCTGGCGCGCCTCGCCGAGACCTACTTCGCCGTGTCGGCGCCGGGTCCGGTGCTGCCGATCGCGCAGGCGCTGGTGGTCGAGATGGGCGGGGAGCCGGTGACCGTGGCGGAGTCGGACCGCGCCGCCTACGCGGAGGCCGTCTCGACCGCCACGACCTTCTCGACCGCGATCGTCGACCAGGCGGCGGGACTGCTGGCGGGCATCGGCGTCGAGAAGCCGGGCTTCTTCCTCTCCAGCCTCGTCCGCTCCTCCGTCGACGACGCCCTGCGCCGCGCGGCGGGCTGACTCGAGACGCCGCTCCCGGGTGGGACGCCGCTCGCGAGGCGGTGCCTCGCGGAGGAGCACGGCGTCTCCGTGCCGAGGGCCCCGGTGGTCGCGGGCCCGCCGGTAGCATCGTCGGGTGATCAGCACCGTCCACCGCATCGGCGACCTCCGCGAGCGGCTGCAGGAGGCGCGGCGGGCCGGTCGGCGCATCGCACTCGTGCCGACGATGGGCGCCCTGCACGCCGGGCACCTCGCCCTCGTCGAGCGGGCGCGCGAGCTGGCCGACGTCGTCGTCGTGTCGGTGTTCGTGAATCCGCTGCAGTTCGGTCCGACCGAGGACCTGGACCGCTACCCGCGCGACCTCGAGGGCGACACCGCCCTGCTCGACGCGGCCGGGGCCGACCTCCTCTTCGCTCCGGGAGTCGCCGAGATGTATCCCGACGGGCCGTCCTCGACGCGGGTCGTCGCGGGCGAGGTCGGCAGCCTCTACGAGGGGCGCGCGCGGCCGGGCCACTTCGACGGGATGCTCACCGTCGTCGCCAAGCTCCTGAGCATCGCCCAGCCGGACGTCGCGGTCTTCGGGCAGAAGGACGCGCAGCAGCTGTTCCTCGTGCGCCGCATGGTCCGCGACCTCGACCTGCCCGTGGAGATCGAGGGCGTCGGCATCGTGCGGGAGGAGGACGGGCTCGCCCGCTCCAGCCGCAACCGCTACCTCGACGAGGAGCAGCGCCGCGCGGGCCTCGTGCTGCCGCGCCTCCTCGCGGCCGCCGCGGGAGCCGCGGACCGCGGTGCCGCCGCGGCGATCGAGGCCGCCGAGGCCGTCGCGCACGCCGAGCCGCTCGTTAAGCTGGACTACCTCGTCGTCGTGGATCCCGCGACGCTCCTCCCGGTCGACGCCGACCACCGCGGCCCGGCACTCGTGCTCGTCGCCGCGATCGTCGGCACCACCCGCCTCCTCGACAACGCCCCGATCCTGCTCGCCTGATCGCGGCCGTCCGCCCCGAACCGAAAGCACCGCGACCCCTCATGGCCGACACCCCCGACGTCCCCGAGTCCACGACCCCCGCCGCCGAGCAGTCCGACTCCGAGCAGGCCGCCGCCGAGCGGGCCGCGCAGCAGGAGGCCTCCGAGCAGAAGGCCGTCCGCCTCGCCAAGCGCGAGCGCCTGCTCGAGCTCGCAGGCGACGACCTCGGCGCCGGCGCCTACCCCGTCGCGGTCGGAGTCACCGACACCATCGCGGCCGTCCGGGCGCGCCACGAGGGCATCGAGCCGGACGTGAAGACCGGTGAGCGCGTCGGCCTCGCGGGCCGCGTGGTGTTCCAGCGCAACACGGGCAAGCTCTGCTTCGCGACGCTGCAGGCCGGCGACGGCGAGCGGATCCAGGCCATGGTCTCGCTCGGCGACGTGGGCGAGGAGTCGCTGGCGGCGTGGAAGGAGCTCGTCGACCTGGGCGACCACCTCTTCGTCGAGGGCGAGGTCGTCTCGAGCAAGCGCGGCGAGCTGAGCGTGTGGGTGTCGGAGTGGACGATCGCCGCGAAGGCGATCCTGCCGCTGCCGAACCTGCACAACGAGCTCGGCGACGAGACCCGGATGCGCCAGCGCTATCTCGACCTGATCGTGCGCCCCCAGGCCCGCGAGACGGTCGTCACCCGCGCCCGCGTGAACGCCTCCCTCCGCGACACCTTCGCCTCCCACGAGTTCCTCGAGGTCGAGACCCCGATGCTCCAGGTGATGCACGGCGGCGCCTCCGCACGCCCCTTCGCCACGCACTCGAACGCCTTCGACACCGAGCTGTACCTCCGCATCGCGCCCGAGCTCTACCTCAAGCGCGCCGTCGTCGGCGGCATCGACCGGGTCTTCGAGATCAACCGCAACTTCCGCAACGAGGGCGCCGACTCCACGCACTCGCCCGAGTTCGCGATGCTCGAGGCCTACCAGGCGTACGGCGACTACAACTCGATCGCCGACCTCACCCAGGAGCTGATCCAGAACGCGGCGCAGGCCGTCGCGGGCTCGCACGTGGTCACCTGGGCCGACGGCACCGAGTTCGACCTCGGCGGCCGGTGGGACCGCATCTCGATGTACGAGAGCCTGTCGCTCGCGGCCGGCATCGCGATCACGCCGGAGACGGAGCTCGCCGAGCTCGAGACCCTCGCCGCGCGCGAGGGCGTCGAGGTGCACGTCCCCACGCACGGCAAGTACGTCGAGGAGCTGTGGGAGCACTTCGTGAAGGGCGGCCTGACGCGCCCGACCTTCGTGATGGACTTCCCCGTCGACACCTCGCCGCTCGTGCGGGCGCACCGCAGCATCCCGGGCGTCGTCGAGAAGTGGGACCTCTACGTCCGCGGCTTCGAGCTGGCCACCGGCTACTCCGAGCTGATCGACCCGGTCGTGCAGCGCGAGCGCTTCGTCGAGCAGGCCCGCCAGGCCGCCGCGGGCGACGACGAGGCGATGCGCCTGGACGAGGACTTCCTCCGCGCCCTCGAGCACGGCATGCCCCCCACCGGCGGCATGGGCATGGGCATCGACCGCCTCCTGATGGCGATCACCGGCCTCGGGATCCGCGAGACGATCCTGTTCCCGCTCGTCAAGTAGGGTCGCAGGAGCCGAGGGGGAGACATGGTCAGGGCATCGAGCATCGTCGCGGCCGTCGCGGCGGGCGTCCTCACGATCGCGCAGTTCGGTGTGGGGACCGCGGTCGCCGCGAGCGTCCTCACCTCCTCCGGCGACGTCGGCACCGCGCTGGCCGACCGGCGAGCGGCCGAGGCCTTCACGCCCGACCCCACGATCGCCGGCTTCGCGGAGCGGACCGCCATGTCCGACCGCGGCCGCGCCCTCTACTACGCGTCGAGCCCGTCGGTCGAGCCGACCGCCGGCTTCAACGACCTCTGCGGCTACGGCGCCTCCGACGACATCGTCCTCGGCTGCTACACCGGTACCAGCATCTACATCTCGGACGTCGCCAATCCCGACCTCGACGGGATCCGCGACGTGACGGCGGCCCACGAGATGCTGCACGCCGCGTGGGTGCGGCTCGACGCGGAGGAGCAGGCCGAGCTGGGCGACGAGCTCGAGGCCGCGTACGAGACCCTCCCGCAGGACGGCACGATCGCCGAGCGCCTCGAGCTGTACCGCACCGGCGGCCTCGGCGAGCGCGTCAACGAGCTGCACTCGATCCTGGGGACCGAGGTGGCCGACCTTCCGCCGGCGCTCGAGGCGCACTACGCCGAGTTCTTCGACGACCGCTCCGTCGTCGTGGGCCTGAACGCCCGCTACGAGGCGGTCTTCACCGATCTCGAGAACCGCATCGAGGATCTGGTCTCCCGGATCGAGACGATGTACGCCGACCTCACGGCGCGGGTCGACGCGAACAACGCCGAGTACGACGCGCTCAACGTCGAGATCGACGACTTCAACTCGCGCGCCGACAGCGGCGACTTCGGATCGACGGCCGAGTTCGAGACGGAGCGCGCCGATCTGCTCGCCCGCAGCCAGGCCGTCGACGCCACCCGCGCCGCCATCGACGCGGACATCGCCGTGTACGACGGCCTGCGCTCGGAGCTGGAGGGCCTCAACTCCGATGCCGCGGCGCTGAACAAGTCGGTCGAGAGCCAGTAGCGCCCAGTGCCCGCGAAGGCCGCTGGGCGCACGGGCCTCCGGGCTCACGGCTCCCGCGCCGGTGCCGCGGGTAGGATCGCCGCATGGACTGGGAGCTGTGGAACCAGGGGCTGTGGGCCCTCGTGCCGACGATCACGGTCGGAGCCATCTTCTGGTTCGTGATGCGCGCCCTCATCCGCTCGGACCGCAACGAGCGCCGCGCGTACGACCGCATCGAGGCCCGCGAGCGCGAGCGCCGCGGCCTGCCTCCCCGCGACGCCTCCTGACCACCGCCGCCGCGCGGGTGCCTCCCGCGCCCGTTGAGCGGCTCCGCACGACGAACGAGGAGGCGCGGTGCCCGCACCCGACTGGGCCGTGATCCTCCCGGTCGCGGCCGTCGTCGTCGAGCTCGTGGTCCGCGTGATCGCCGTGATCGTCGTGCCGCGGAACCGCCGTCCGACCACCGGTCTCGCCTGGCTGATGGCGATCTTCCTCATCCCGTACGTCGGCATCCTGCTGTTCCTCTTCATCGGGAGCTACCGGCTGCCGCGCAAGCGCCGCCGGAAGCAGCAGGAGATCAACCGGTTCATCCTGGAGTCGACCGACGGCATCGACCGCGTCGCCCGGGAGCACCCGTGGCCGCAGTGGCTGGAGTCGGTGGTCACCCTCAACCGCAACCTCGGCGCGATGCCGCTGGTCGGCGGGAACGACGCGCGCCTCCAGGGCGACTACGAGCAGACCATCCGCGCGATGGCCGCCGAGATCGACCGCGCCCGCCGGTACGTGCACTGCGAGTTCTACATCCTCGCCGCCGACTCGACCACCGCGCCCTTCTTCGACGCGCTCGACCGCGCGGTGGCCCGCGGGGTGCGGGTGCGGATCCTCCTCGACCACATCGCGTCGATCCGCGTGCCCGGCTACTACAGCGGCACCCACCGCCGGCTGCGCGCCCTCGAGCGGGCGGGCGCCTCGTGGTCGTACATGCTCCCCGTGCGGCCGTGGCGCGGGCAGTACCAGCGGCCGGATTTGCGCAACCACCGCAAGCTGCTGATCGTCGACGGCAACGCGGCCTTCATGGGCTCGCAGAACGTCGTCGACTCCAGCTACAACAAGCGCGGCAACATCCGCCGCGGCCTGCACTGGCACGACCTGATGGTGCGCCTCGAGGGGCCGGTGGTGCAGGGCATCAACGCCATCTTCATCACCGACTGGTACAGCGAGACCGACGAGCTGCTCCTGCGGGAGTCGGAGCCGATGGAGGCGCTGCAGCAGCGCGACACCATCGACTGCCAGGTGGTGCCGAGCGGGCCGGGGTTCGAGGGCGAGAACAACCTGCGCCTGTTCCTGACGCTGCTCTACTCGGCGCAGAAGTCGATCATCATCACCAGCCCGTACTTCGTGCCCGACGAGGCGATGCTCTACGCGATCACGACGGCGACCCGGCGGGGCGTGCACGTGGAGCTCTTCGTCTCCGAGATCGGCGACCAGGCCGTGGTCTACCACGCCCAGCGCTCGTACTACGAGACGCTGCTGACCGCGGGCGTGCGCATCTGGATGTACCGCAAGCCGACCATCCTGCACGCGAAGCACTTCACGATCGACGACGACGTCGCCGTGATCGGCTCGAGCAACATGGACATGCGCTCCTTCACGCTCAACCTCGAGGTCTCGCTCATGGTGCGTGGCTCGGAGTTCGTCGAGGACCTGCGCCAGGTGCAGCAGGACTACCGCGAGCACTCCCGCGAGCTGACCCTCCGCGAGTGGCGGCAGCAGCCGCTCCGCTCGACCCTGCTCGACAACCTGGCGCGGCTCACCTCGGCGCTGCAGTAGCGCGGCTCCCGTCCGCCCGCAGGCGGAGGATGCGCGGCCCCGGCTCGTCGCGCAAGGCCCTGTGCGGGCCGCCGCGCCCCGCGTAGCGTCGGAGCGTCCTCAGCACCATCCGGTTCCGCCTGCCCGGCGCCGGGTTCGAGAAGGGAACGGACATGACGGCATCCCGTACGACGCGCATCCTCATCCTCGGCGGCGGCTACGTCGGCCTGTACACGGCCTGGGGCCTCGAGAAGAGACGGGGGGAGGCGCCGATCGACGTCACCGTCGTCGAGCCGAACCCCTACATGACCTACCAGCCGCTGCTGCCCGAGGTCGCCGGCGGGCACGTCCAGCCGCGCCACGTCACGGTGCCGCTGGTCTCCGCGCTCAAGCGCACCCGCGTGATCCGCGGCGCGATCACCGGCGTGAGCCTCGCCGAGCGCAGCGCCACGGTCGCCGCGATGGACGGCTCCACCCGCACGATCGAGTTCGACCAGGTCGTCTTCGCGCTCGGTGCCGTCACCCGCACCTTCCCCACTCCGGGCCTCGCCGAGCACGGCATCGGCTTCAAGACGGTGGAGGAGGCGGCGCACCTGCGCGACCGCGTCATCGAGAACATCGCGAAGGCGGCGCTCACCACCGATCCCGCCGAGCGCCGGCGCCTGCTCACCTTCGTCTTCGTCGGCGGCGGCTACACCGGCGTCGAGGCGCTGAGCGAGCTGCTCGACCTCAGCCGCAAGACTCTCGCCGCACAGCCCTCCCTCTCGGTGGGCGACGTCACCTGGCACCTCGTCGAGGCACTGGACCGGGTCGCCCCCGAGGTCGGTCCCGAGCTCTCGAAGTGGACGCTCGACCACCTCCGCTCGCGCGGGGTGCACGTGCACCTGAAGACGACGATGCCCTCCTGCGAGGACGGCGTCGTGGAGCTCTCCTCGGGCGAGCGCATCCCGACCGCCACGATCGTGTGGACCGCCGGCGTGAAGCCGAACCCGATCCTGGACGCGACCGACGCGCCGCGCGGGCCGAAGGGCCACGTCATGGCGGATGCGCGCCTGCGGGTCATCCGCGAGGACGGCGAGCCGGTGGGCGGCGCCTGGGCGGCCGGCGACGGCGCGCAGGTGCCGGACCTCACCAGCGAGAAGCAGCCCGCGTACTACCCGCCGAACGCGCAGAACGCGGTCCGGCAGGCCAAGCTCCTGGCGCGCAACATCATCGCCGACCTCACCGGAGGCACCGTGGAGGAGTACCGCCACGCCTCCGTCGGGACCGTCGCCGAGTACGGCATCGGCAAGGGCGCCGGCCTGATCAAGGGCGTGAAGCTGCGCGGCCTCCCCGCCTGGCTCGCGCACCGCGCCTACCACGGAGCGGCGATGCCGACCCTGGACCGCAAGTGGCGGATCATCACGGGCTGGCTCGTCGACGCCGTCACTCCGCGCGACCTCTCGCCGATGAGCGTGCTGCAGGATCCGCGCCGCGCCTTCCGGGAGACGGCCGAGGCCACCGATCGCGAGGCCGCGGCGAAGGCCGCCGCGAAGAAGGAGTCGGACGCGTCCTGACGCGCCGGTGGGAACGCGGGAGTCGCGGTGGTCGAGCGGGATCATCGAGGCTTCCGCGCTCCCGCGTCGGCGGCCCCGCATCGGAGCGCCTCGGCCTGACGGTCTCGGCTCAGGCCCGGCGGCGCGGCTTCAGGCGCACGGTCGGCAGCACGGGCGCGGGGAGCGCGCGTCCGCCGTACCCATCGACGGTGCCGAACGGTCCCGCGGGATCCGCCCCGGCGATCACGTCGGACTGCCAGCGCTCGCGGGCGGCCGCCACGTCGTCGTGGCTGCGGCCGACGAAGTTCCACCACATCACCAGCTCCTCGGCGAACGGCTCGCCGCCGAGCAGCACCACGCGGGCGCCCACGTCCCCGGCGGTCAGCACCAGGTGCGAGCGGCCGGGTGCCAGGTAGGCGAGGTCCGAGCGCGGGACGTCCACGCCCTCGACCGCCACCGGGCCGGCGTCGACGAGCACGCCGTACTCCCACGACTCCTCGACCGGCAGCTCGACCCGGGCACCCGGCTCGAGGTCGATCTGCGCGGCGACCAGCGGAGTGAAGGTGCTCGCGGGCACCGACGCGCCCAGCATCCCTCCGACGAAGACGCGCACCAGCGCGCCGGGCAGCTCCACGGGCACGCCGCGGTGGTGCTCGAAGAACGGATCGACGAGCCGCGCCTCCTCGGGCAGCGCGACCCAGAGCTGCACCCCGTGCAGGACGGGCGCGCCCCCGGTCGAGACCTCCGAGTGCGAGATGCCGCGTCCGGCCGTCATCAGGTTGAGCTCGCCCGGGCGCACCACGGCGAGGCTGCCGACGCTGTCGCGGTGCTCGATCTCGCCCTCGAAGAGCCAGCTCACGGTCTGCAGGCCGGTGTGCGGGTGCGGCGGGACGTCCATCCCGGCCTCCTCGCCGAGCCGCACCGGGCCGTAGTGGTCGGCGAAGCACCATGCGCCGATCGTCGAGCGCGAGCGCTGGGGGAGGGTGCGGCGCACCTCGATCGCGCGCGGACCGCCGAGCGGGACGAGTCGCGCCTCCAGGATCTCGACCGCGCCGGACTCGCGAGGGACCGGCTCCGCGGCGACGGGGAGCTCGTCGGGATGCTCCTCCAGGTTGCTCATGCGGGAAGTGTATGCCTTCGCATGGACCGGTGGACGGGACCGCCGCCCGCACCCCTCCCGGATCGCGTGCACGCCCAGGGCGAACAGGCCTGCTCACCGGGGGGAGCGCTGGTTACAGTCGACGTATCGGAGCCCACCCCTGCGGGTTCTGTAGGGAGTGACAGCATGTTCGAGAGATTCACCGATCGCGCGCGGCGCGTCGTCGTCCTGGCCCAGGAAGAGGCCAAGATGCTCAATCACAACTACATCGGCACGGAGCACATCCTGCTCGGCCTGATCCACGAGGGCGAGGGAGTGGCCGCCAAGGCGCTCGAGTCCCTCGGGATCTCGCTCGACGCTGTGCGCGAGCAGGTGCAGGACATCATCGGCCAGGGGCAGCAGCAGCCGACCGGCCACATCCCCTTCACGCCTCGGGCGAAGAAGGTCCTCGAGCTGTCCCTGCGCGAAGCGCTGCAGCTCGGCCACAACTACATCGGGACCGAGCACATCCTGCTCGGCCTCATCCGCGAGGGCGAGGGCGTCGCCGCTCAGGTGCTGGTCAAGCTCGGTGCCGACCTGAACCGCGTGCGCCAGCAGGTCATCCAGCTGCTCTCCGGCTACCAGGGCAAGGAGCAGGTCGCCGTGGGCGGTGAGCAGCAGCAGCCTCAGGGGGGATCGCAGATCCTCGACCAGTTCGGCCGCAACCTCACCCAGGCGGCGCGCGACAACAAGCTCGACCCAGTCATCGGGCGCGAGAAGGAGATCGAGCGGGTCATGCAGATCCTCTCCCGCCGCTCCAAGAACAACCCCGTCCTGATCGGCGAGCCCGGCGTCGGCAAGACCGCCGTCGTCGAGGGCCTCGCCCAGGCGATCGTGCGCGGCGACGTGCCCGAGACGCTGAAGGACAAGCAGCTCTACACGCTCGACCTCGGCTCGCTCATCGCCGGATCCCGCTACCGCGGTGACTTCGAGGAGCGCCTCAAGAAGGTCACGAAGGAGATCCGCACCCGCGGCGACATCATCACCTTCATCGACGAGATCCACACCCTCGTCGGCGCAGGGGCCGCTGAGGGCGCGATCGACGCCGCCTCGATCCTCAAGCCGCTGCTCGCCCGCGGCGAGCTGCAGACCATCGGCGCGACCACGCTCGACGAGTACCGCAAGCACTTCGAGAAGGACGCCGCTCTCGAGCGCCGCTTCCAGCCGATCCAGGTCGCGGAGCCGTCGCTGCCCCACACGATCAACATCCTCAAGGGCCTGCGCGACCGCTACGAGGCGCACCACAAGGTGTCCATCACCGACGGCGCGATCGTCTCGGCGGCCAACCTGGCCGACCGCTACATCAGCGACCGCTTCCTCCCCGACAAGGCGATCGACCTGATCGACGAGGCCGGCGCACGCCTGCGCCTCTCGATCCTCTCGGCGCCGCCGGAGCTGCGCGACTTCGACGACCGCATCGCCGTGGTCCGCTCCGCCAAGGAGGCCGCGATCGAGGACCAGGACTTCGAGAAGGCCGCGTCGCTCCGCGACGAGGAGAAGCAGCTGCTCGGTGAGCGCCTGCGCCTCGAGAAGCAGTGGAAGTCGGGCGACGTCAAGGCCACCGGCGTGGTCGACGAGGGTCTGATCGCCGAGGTCCTCGCCCAGGCGACGGGCATCCCGGTCTTCAAGCTCACGGAGGAGGAGTCCTCGCGACTCGTCTTCATGGAGAAGGCCCTGCACCAGCGCGTCATCGGTCAGGAGGAGGCCATCGCGGCCCTCTCGCGGACGATCCGCCGCACCCGCGCGGGCCTCAAGGACCCCAAGCGCCCCTCGGGCTCGTTCATCTTCGCCGGCCCCACGGGCGTCGGGAAGACCGAGCTGGCCAAGGCGCTCGCCGAGTTCCTCTTCGACGACGAGAACGCGATGATCTCGCTCGACATGTCGGAGTACGGCGAGAAGCACACCGTCTCGCGGCTGTTCGGCGCCCCTCCCGGGTTCGTCGGCTTCGAGGAGGGCGGCCAGCTCACCGAGAAGGTGCGCCGCAAGCCGTTCAGCGTGGTCCTCTTCGACGAGATCGAGAAGGCGCACCCGGACATCTTCAACTCGCTCCTCCAGATCCTGGAGGAGGGTCGACTGACCGACGGCCAGGGCCGTGTCGTCGACTTCAAGAACACCGTCATCATCATGACCACCAACCTCGGTGCTCGTGACATCGCCGGTGGTCCCGTCGGGTTCCAGATCGAGGGCGACAACGCCACCGGCTACGACCGCATGCGCGGCAAGGTCAACGAGGAGCTCAAGAAGCACTTCAAGCCCGAGTTCCTCAACCGCGTGGACGACGTCATCGTCTTCCCGCAGCTGTCGAAGCCCGAGCTGCTCCAGATCGTCGACCTCTTCATCAAGCGCCTGGGCGACCGCCTGCTCGACCGCGACATGACGGTGGAGCTGACGCAGCCGGCCAAGGAGCGCCTGATCGAGGTCGGATTCGACCCGGCCCTCGGTGCGCGCCCCCTGCGCCGGGCGATCCAGCGCGAGATCGAGGACCAGCTGTCCGAGCGGATCCTGCACGGCGAGCTCGGCGCCGGAGACCACATCCACGTGGACTTCGCCGACAACAAGTTCGTCTTCACCACGACCCCGCGCCTGATCTCGATCAGCGCCGGCGCGTCCACCGGAGCGGCCACGGCCGGCCCGGCGACGCCCGACCTGATGTCGTAGCTGGCTGCCGAACGACCCCGTGCCCGTCCCCTCTCGCGAGGGGGCGGGCACGGGGTCGTTCGGCAGCCAGCTACGACATCAGGT
>NZ_PSUC01000044.1:0-24947 GCF_002931635.1 Rathayibacter sp. AY2B7
CCCCGCCAGGGCCCGCGATCAAGCGTCGAAGCGGTAGCCGAGGCCGCGGACAGTAACCAGGAGCACCGGTTCCTTCGGCGTCTTCTCGATCTTGGAGCGGATGCGCTTGACGTGGACGTCGAGGGTCTTCGTGTCGCCGAAGTAGTCGCTGCCCCAGACGCGGTCGATGAGCTGGCCGCGGGTGAGGACGCGGCCCGCGTTGCGGAGGAGCATCTCGAGGAGCTCGAACTCCTTGAGGGGCATCGGGGTCTCGACGCCGTCGACTTCGACCGTGTGGCGTTCGATGTCCATGCGGACGGGGCCGGCGACGACGATCCGCTCCTCGCCGGGCTCCTCGGTGCGGCGTCGGAGGACGGCGCGGATGCGGGCGAGAAGTTCGCGGGTGGAGTAGGGCTTGGTGACGTAGTCGTCGGCGCCGAGCTCCAGGCCGACGACGATGTCCACTTCGGAGTCCTTGGCGGTGACCATGATGATCGGGACGGAGGAGCGGGTGCGGATCTCGCGGCAGACCTCGGTGCCGGGCATGCCGGGCAGCATGAGGTCGAGGAGGATCAGGTCGTAGTCGCCCTCGTCGAAGGCGGCGACGGCGCGGTTGCCGTCCTCGGCGACGGTGACGTCGTAGCCCTCGCGTTCGAGCAGGTAGCTGAGGGGCTCGCTGAGGGCGCTCTCGTCCTCGACGAGCAGGATGCTGGTCACGCGTGTTCTCCTATCGGGGCGGTCGCCGCGAAGGGCGTCCGGGCGGGGTCGGCTTCGGGGAGCCGGATGGTGAAGGTGGAGCCGCGGCCGGGCTTGGACCAGACGCGGACGTCGCCGCCGTGGTTCTGCACGGCGTGCTTGACGATGCTGAGGCCGAGGCCGGTGCCGCCGGTGTGGCGGGAGCGGGCCTGGTCGACGCGGTAGAAGCGCTCGAACACCCGGTCGAGGTCCTCCTCCGGGATGCCGATGCCCTGGTCGGTGACGGCGATCTCGACGACGCCGCCGGTGGAGCGGACGCCGATGCCCACGCGGGAGCCGGCGGGCGAGTACTGGATGGCGTTGGCGAGGAGGTTGTGCAGCGCCGAGACGAGCATCTTCTCCTGCCCCACGACGTAGGCCTTCTTCATCCCGCCCTTGACCAGGGTGACGTCGTGCGACTCCGCCATGACGTGGGTGGTCTCGAGCGCCGCCGCGACGACGTCGTCGACGCGGATGATCTCGGCGGAGCCGGCGACGTCGGCGGCCTGGAGGCGGGAGAGCTCGATGATCTCGCGCGTGATCTTCGCGAGGCGGTGCGACTCCTGGGTCAGCCTGTGCGCGAAGCGGCGCACCTGCTGGGGGTCGTCGGCGGCGGAGTCGAGGGCCTCGGCGAGCAGGCCGACGGCGCCGATCGGGGTCTTCAGCTCGTGGGAGATGTTGGCGACGAAGTCCCGGCGGACGGCCTCGAGCCGGCGCGCCTCGGTGTGGTCCTCGGCGATGACGAGGACGTAGCGGGAGCCGAGGCGGGTCGCGTGGACGACGAGCGTCACGGCGGCGTCGGAGAGCGGGCTGGTCGCGAGCTCGAGGTCCTGGACGATGTCGTCGCCGAAGCGGCGGACGCGGTCGACGATGGCGGCGAGGTCGGGGTGGAGCAGCGTGTCCTGCGAGACCAGGCCGAGCGCGACGGCGCGGGTGGACGCTTTCAGCACGTTGTGCGACGGGTCGGTCACGAAGGCGGGCGAGCCGACGGCGTCGATGATCGCCTCGATCCCCTCGGGGAGCCCGACCGAGATCACGTCCTGCGCGATGCGGCCCTGGCGGGCGGCGAGCGTGAGCACGGTCGTCAGAAGGATCCCGATCGCGACACCGAGAACGAGCGACAGAACCACGATCAAGCCCGAATCCACGGACCCAGGCTAACCATCCACCGGGCGTCCCCCTACCGGACGCCCGTCGATCCTCCGGGGGTCGAGTACTGTTCAAACGCCCGGCACCGTCCGTTAACCTGCCGTGGTCATCATGACTGCGCCTGCGCCCACGGAGTGCAGTCGCAGCGGCGTGCGAGGTGCTCGCCGCAGATCCGGCGCCGTCGTCCGCGCGCGCCGTAGAGAGGGTCGAACACAGATGCGCGAAGTTTTCCAGCAGGAGCTGGCCGAGGTCCAGGAACGACTCGTCGAGATCTCCGGACTCGTCGAGATCGCCATCGAGAAGGCGACCCAGGCGTTCAACCACTCCGACGTCACCCTCGCGGAGGAGGTCATCGCGAGCGACGCGCGCATCGACGAGCTGGCCATCAGCCTCGACGAGCTCGCGATCGACATCCTCGCCCGGCAGAACCCGGTCGCCCGCGACCTGCGGATCGTCGTCTCGGCGCTGCGCATCAGCGCGTCGCTCGAGCGGATGGGCGACATCGCCGAGCACATCGCTCAGCTCTCGCGCTACCGCTTCCCCGACAAGGTGGTCCCGAAGAGCCTGCGTCCGACGTTCGTCGAGATGGGCCGCCTCGACGTGGTCGTCGCGCACAAGCTGACCGACCTGCTCCGCTCGCAGGACCCGCGCATCGCCGAGGAGATCCGCGACGAGGACGACAAGATCGACGAGCTGCACGTCAGCGTCTTCGACAAGGTGCTCAGCGAGGCGTGGAAGGGCCAGGCCGCCGACACCGTCGACGCGACCCTCGCCAGCCGCTACCACGAGCGCTTCGCCGACCACGCCGTGTCGATCGCCAAGAAGGTCCAGTACCTGATCTCGGGCGACTACTCCTAGTCGACACCTCGGGCTCCGGCCCGTCTCACCGTCCGGCCCGCAGGAACGATCGTCTCCTGCGGGCCGGACGTGTCCGTGCGCTCCGCCTCCGGGGCTACGTGAACGGCCCGCCGGAGTCGAGGACTCGGGCGGCCCGTTCACGCGTGCGGGGCGGTGCTACTTCTTGGCGCCCTGGGCGGCGACGGCGGCGGCACCGGCGGCCGCGGCCTCGGGGTCGAGGTAGCGCGCCTCCCCGATCGGCTCGAAGTCCTCGTTCAGCTCGTAGACGAGCGGGATCCCGGTCGGGATGTTGAGCTCCGCGATGTCCGAGTCCGAGATGCCGTCGAGCGTCTTCACCAGCGCGCGGAGGGAGTTGCCGTGCGCGGTGATCATGACGGTCTTGCCCGAGGCGAGGTCCGGCTTGATGTCGGACTCCCAGTAGGGCAGCATCCGCTCGATCACGAGCTTCAGCGACTCGGTGCGGGGCAGGGCGTCGCCGAGGTCGGCGTAGCGCTCGTCGTGCGCCTGCGAGTACTGGTCGTCGTCGTCGAGCGGGGGCGGCGGCACGTCGAAGGAGCGGCGCCAGGTCTGGAACTGCTCGGGGCCGTACTCGGCGAGGGTCTGCGCCTTGTCCTTGCCCTGCAGGGCGCCGTAGTGGCGCTCGTTGAGGCGCCAGGAGCGCTTGACGTCGATCCACAGGCGGTCGGCGACCTCGAGGGCGATGTTGGCGGTCTGGATCGCCCGGGTCTGGCGCGACGTGTAGACGATGTCGGGGTGCAGGCCCGCCTCGGTCAGCAGCTCGCCGGCGCGCGTGGCCTCTGCGACTCCCTGCTCGGTCAGGCGCACGTCGACCCAGCCGGTGAAGAGGTTCTTCTGGTTCCACTCGCTGTTGCCGTGGCGCACGAGGATGAGGGTGTAGGTCTCGGACATGCGTCCAGCTTAGAGGCGGCCCCCTCGCCCGCGGATACGCTGGAGAGCATGCCCATCGGAGCCGTCACCCGCGGAACGACGGGCACGAACCGCCTCCGCCGGGTCGACCGCCGGCTCGCCGAGCTGCCCGTCCTGCGCAGCACCGACTCCCCGCTCGTCGTCGATCTCGGCTTCGGGGCGAGCGCGGTCACCACGCTCGAGCTGCACCGCCGGCTCGTCCGGGCCGCGCCCGACGTCGAGGTGCTCGGCCTCGAGATCGAGCCCGCCCGGGTCGACACCGCTCGACGCCAGCTCGCCCGGGTGAGGGAGGGCGGCACGCCGTTCCCCGCGGACGCGCGCGTGCGCTTCGAGCGCGGCGGCTTCGAGGTGCCCCTGCCCGCGGGGCGGCGGGCGGGCGTCATCCGCGCCTTCAACGTGCTCCGCCAGTACGACGAGGACGCGGTGCAGTCAGCCTGGGCGACGATGACGGACCGCCTGCAGCCCGACGGCGTCCTGGTCGAGGGCACCTGTGACGAGATCGGCCGCATCTGCACCTGGATCGAGGTCGGCCGGGAGGGCCCGCGCTCGCTGACCCTCTCGCTCCGGCTCGCGGCGATCCCCTCGCCGATGACGGCGGCCGAGCGCCTACCGAAGGCCCTCATCCACCGCAACGTGCCCGGCGAGGGCGTGCACGCCTTCCTCTCCGCGCTCGAGCGGGCGTGGACGCTGAACGCCCCTCTCGCCGTCTACGGTCCGGGTCAGCGGTGGATCGCGGCGGTCCGGGACCTCCGGCCGGAGTGGCCGGTCCTCGGCGGGCCGCGGCGCTGGCGCCTGGGCGAGGTGACGGTCGAGTGGGAGGCGGTCGCCCCCTCCTCCTGAGCGCCGGGCCTGAGCCCTGGGCCCCCTGAGCCCTAGGCGAGCGGGGGCAGAGCGGCCCGAGCCTCGGCGGGAGCGGCGCCGGTCGCCGTGAGCAGGTCGACGACGAGCGGGCGGAGCAGGACGAGCACCGTCTTCTCGGCGAGGCGCGCCTCCGGGATCAGCCGCTGGGGGTCGAGCGTGGTCGCGAGCAGCACGAGGTCCTGACGCGCCAGGGCGAGCACCGACGGATCGGCGACCGCGCGGCCGAGCAGCGCGATGCCCGGGCCGAGGGCGGCGACCGCTCCGGCGAGCGCCGGCCGCGGGGCGCCGTCCCCGACGAGGAAGTCGGTGCGGCGCGCGACGATGCGCAGATTCCGGGTCGCGAGGTCCAGCGCGGACAGCATCACGGCCTGGCGGGAGAGCTCGCCGCGGTGCCGACGGACGAACGGCGAGATCCGGGCGACGCCGGTCGCGGAGTCGAGCGCCGCGGTCCAGCCGTCGATGACCGGCTGCGTCCCGCGGATCCGCTCGAGGGCCGCGGTGGACGCCGTGGAGTCGCCTCGGCGGAGCGCGTCTGCCAGCTCCTCCACGGTCCGGCTGAGCGCGGTGAGGAGCCGGTGCGCCTCGGCCCGCGCCGTGCGCAGCGGCGGGCGGGGCACGATCGCCGTGCAGAGCAGCGCCGCGAGCCCGCCGATCAGGCCGTCGACGCTCCGGGTGAAGACCCCTCCGTCCGGCGCGGGGAGGACCATGACCAGCATCGCCTGCGTCCCGGCGGCCACGGCGAACCCCGGCGAGGGCGAGAGGGCCCGGCCGAGCGTGAAGACGATCGCGAGGACGACGGCGAGCTGCCAGACGCCGCTCCCCCACAGCAGGAGCAGGACCTCGCTGGCCGTGATGCCGATGAGCATCCCCGTCGCTGTCTCGGCCACCTGCTTGGGGCGGGTGTCGCGCGCGATGCCGAGGCTCGAGATCGTGGCCGTCAGCGCCAGCACCGGCGCGGGGTGCCCGAGGACGAAGTGCGCGACGGAGTAGGCGAGGGTCGCCGCGAGCACGATCTGCAGCACTGCGGGGAGCGACGCCCCCGCGCGGGCGAGGGCGCGCGCGGGACTCAGCTCGGGGGTCCGGACGAGACCGCGCAGCCGCTCGGCCGCCCGGCCCCGCTCGGCGGGACGTGCGGCCACCACGGCGTGGCCTACCTGGTCGTCGCCCCGAGGCGGGGCAGGCGGGGGACTCCCGCCTCCGCTCCGGCTCCGGGCGGGACCACGACCTCCTGGGCCGCGGCCACGCGCGAGTCGCCGGCCAGCACGGTCAGCTCGAGGTCCACCGGGACGCTCCGCTTGACGACCGCGAGGGCGACCGGTCCGTCCTCGTAGTGCCAGGCGCTGGAGGTGACCGTGCCGACCTCGACCGGCTCGCCGCCCTTGAGCGCCGTGACGACGTCGCCGTGGGCGGGGAGGACCGAGTCGGAGCCGTCGAGCTGCAGCAGGACCAGGCGCCGCGGCGGGTGCCCGAGGTTGTGCACCTTCGCCACCGTCTCCTGGCCCCGGTAGCAGCCCTTGGCGAGATGCACGCTCGAGCGGAGCAGGTCGAGCTCGTGCGGGATGGACCGCTCGTCGACCTCGGTCGCGTGGCGCGGGCGCCAGGCGGCGATGCGCAGGGCCTCGAGTGCGTCGACCCCGGCGAGGGCCACTCCCACCCCGACGGCCGTCTCCGCGAGGGCCTCGAGGGCCGCTCGCGGGACCAGGACCTCGCGGAGCTCCCAGGAGGCCCCGGGGTGCTCTGTGGTCAGCGCGTACTGCCAGCCGCCCGGCTGGACCCGCGACCACGGGTCGCTCCAGACGACGGGCTCCTCGGCCAGGGACAGGGCGAGCGTCAGGGCCGGCCCGTCGCCGAGGGCGGCGAGGGTCGCGAAGTCGTCGGTGCGGTCGGCGACCTCGACGCGGAGCATGAAGCGCATCCGGTCGAGCCAGGCGGCCAGGCCGGCCGTCTCGTCGCGGTCGAGCAGGAGCCAGGCGGTCTCGCCGTCGTCGACGAGGCGGATGACGTGCTCGATCCGGCCGGTCGGGTCGAGCAGGAGCGTCTCGGCCGACGCGCCGGGAGCGAGGCGCGAGACGGCCTGGCTGGTGAGCGAGTCGATCCAGGTGAGACGGTCCGGCCCCGTGACGGTCACGACGCCGCGGCCGGAGAGGTCGACGAGCGCGGTGCCCGCGGCGAGAGCGCGCTGCTCGCGGAAGGGCTCGCCGTAGTGGGCGACGACGCCGGGCTCGGCGGCGCTCGTCGTCGCGACCGCGCCCGGGGCGGCCAGGAGCGGGGAGAGCGCGTCAGTCGACACGGGCGAGCCGTCCGGAGGAGTGGGTCCGCAGGCCCTGGCCGAGCGCGGCGATGTCCCACGCCCAGAGCAGGTGGTCGTCGACCAGGCCGTAGAGGCGCGTGGCGGCGGCGTAGTCCTTCGCCGCGGCGGTGCGCATCACCGCGTCGGTCGCGAGGTCGATCCGCGGCCCCTTGACCTGGCCGAGGTAGAGCTCGCTGACCCCGTCCGGGTGCACGAGCGAGACCTCGATGTCGAACCCGCCGGCGGCGTTGCGCAGCGTCTCGACGGACTCCGCGTCGGGGAAGGCGGGTGCGCCGCGGCCGGGCAGCATTCCCGGGCCGGCGTCGGAGTCGGTCAGAGCGCGGCTGAGGCGCCAGTAGCCGGTCTCGGTGACCAGCGGCCGGGGCGCCTCCTCGGCGCCCTCCTCGATCAGCCACGTGTAGGAGTTGTAGTTGAGGTACGGGAGGCCGTCGTAGCTGAAGCTGATGCGATGGCCGAACTCGGCCTGGACGGAGTCGTCGCCGATCGTGTAGTCGATGACGCCCGAGCCCTCCCAGACGCCGAGCAGCCAGGACAGGGGGACGAGCTCGGGCGGCAGGCCCGACGGAAGCGAGATCACTCGGGCTCCGGCGGCGGCTAGCGCTGGCCGCGGTAGAGCTTGTAGACGACCACGCCGGAGACCCACGCGATGGCGAGGGAGGCGAGCCCGAGCAGACCGAGGTAGAAGAGTTCCAGGGCGAGAAGCATGCGCTCATCCTACCCGCCGCCTCCGACGCAGGGGCGGGGCGGACGCGACCGCTCAGGCGGTGCGGATCCGGGCGCTCGGGACGGGAGGGCGCGACCGCTCAGGCGGGGAGCAGGAGGGCGATCCCGCTCGCGACCGCGACCACGGCCATCGCTCCGACGATGCTCGTCATCGCGCGGAGGAGGTACCCCTCGGCGCGGGCCACGGCGAGCTGCACCGCGAAGGTCGCGAGCACGCAGCCGCCGAACGTCAGCGCGAGCCAGAGCTGCCGGGACTCCGGAGCGGCGATCGCCAGCGTCAGCACGGAGCCCGCGAGTGCGAGCGCCCAGACGACTCCGATGCCCACCCGATCCCTGCCCATCCGACAATTGTGCCCCAGGCGGACGCCCCTCCCGGCCCGCCGCTAGTATTGCGGGCAGACCAGTTCTGGAGGATCCGTGGCGCAGTTGTTGATACTGACCTCGGCGGGAGGCGCCGAGGTGCTCCCCGCACTGGGGCTCCTCAGCCACCGGACCCGGCAGATCCCCGCGGAGCCCGCCCAGCTCGTGAACGCCCCGAGCTGCGATCTGATCCTGGTCGATGCGCGGCAGGACCTCGCCAGCGCCAAGTCGCTCTGCAAGATCCTCACGACCACGGGCATCAACGTCCCCCTCATCCTGATCCTCACGGAGGGCGGGCTCACGGCCGTCTCGGCCGACTGGGGCGTCAACGACGTCATCCTCGACTCGGCCGGCCCCGCCGAGGTCGACGCCCGCATCCGCCTGGTGATCGGCCGGCTGGCGCAGGAGCAGTCGACCTCGCGCATCCAGGCCTCGGGCGTCGTGATCGACGAGGCCAGCTACTCCGCCAAGGTGCACGGGCGCCCGCTCGACCTCACCTTCAAGGAGTTCGAGCTCCTCCGCTTCTTCGCCACGCACCCCTCGCGCGTCTTCACCCGCGAGCAGCTGCTGAGCGAGGTGTGGGGCTACGACTACTTCGGCGGCACCCGCACGGTCGACGTGCACGTGCGGCGCCTCCGCGCGAAGCTCGGCGACCTGGAGTCGCTGATCGGCACGGTCCGCAACGTCGGATACCGCTTCAACGTGTACGAAGAGGACAATGAGCGAGTCGCTCAACCTGTCCGTTGAGGACCTGGCCGATCCCGCGGTGGCGGCCGGCCTCGAGCACCTGATCGGGCGCGCCGCCTGGTTCGACCACCAGCCCCCCTTCAGCGATCAGACTCTCGTCGACGCCCGGGCCGGCTCGCGCACCCTCCTCGTGGGGCTGCGCGCCGACGTGGTCGTGGCGGCGGCGATCCTCGGGCAGGGCGAGCTGGAGTTCGTCGTCGATCCGGAGTGGCGCGGGGTCGGCTTCGGCACCGCGACCCTGGAGCAGGTCCTCGCGAGCGGCCGGACGGGCCTGCTCGCCTGGGCGCACGGCGACCACCCCGCCGCCCGGGCCCTCGCGGCCTCCCACGGCTTCGCACCGGTTCGCACCCTCCTGCACCTCGAGCTCGAGCCGCTCGCCGCCCCCGAGGTCCGCGTCCCCGAGGGCGTCGTCCTCTCGGACGCCCGCGACCTCGCTCCGGCCGAGTGGATCGCCCTGAACGCGCGGATCTTCGCCGCGCACCCCGAGCAGGGGCGGATGACGGAGGAGGACCTGGCGGCCCGCCGCGCCGAGCCGTGGTTCGACGAGGGCGACTTCCTCCTGCTCCGCGACGCCGACGGCACGCTCCTCGGCTACGACTGGCTCAAGATCGAGCCCGGATCGACGACCGGCGAGATCTACGTCCTCGGGGTCGCCCCCGAGGCGGCCGGACGGGGACTCGGCCGCACCCTGCTGAACGCCGGGCTCGCGCGGATGCTCGAGCGCGGCTGCACCACGGCCGACCTCTACGTCGAGGCCGAGAACCGGTCGGCGGTGGCGCTCTACCGCTCGCTCGGGTTCACGGACGCCTCCGTCGACGTGCAGTACCTGCAGCGCGCCGCGCCGCTGCGCTGAGCCGGCACTCCTCCACAGGGCCTCCCCCGGCCCCGTTCATCCGGCATTCACGAGCGGCGGCGCGGAGCGGACGGACGCGGTGCCAGGATGGTCGCATGGACGGCGACAACCTGCTTCTCGAAGACGGTCTCAGCGATGACCTCGACGACGACTTCGACGACGAGGAGGAGCACTCGGACCCGCTCCTCCCCGACAACCGCTACCTCGACCGGGAGCTGAGCTGGCTCGCGTTCAACCAGCGCGTGCTCGAGCTCGCGGAGGATCCGCTGGTTCCGGCGCTCGAGCGGGCGAACTTCCTGGCGATCTTCTCGTCCAACCTCGACGAGTTCTTCATGGTCCGGGTCGCCGGCCTCAAGCGCCGCATCCTCACGGGGCTCGCCCTGCCGACGAACATCGGCCGCGTGCCGGTCGACGTGCTGACCGACATCTCGGAGAAGGCGCACCTGCTGCAGCAGCGCCACTCCCGAGCGTTCAAGGAGCTCGTCGAGCCCGCCCTGCGCGACGGCGGTATCGACCTCGTCCGCTGGGACGAGCTGAGCGACGCCGAGCGCACCGTGCTGGACGACTACTTCTCGGCCCAGGTGTTCCCGGTGCTGATGCCGCTCGCGGTCGACCCGGCGCACCCGTTCCCCTACATCTCCGGCCTCTCGCTCAACCTCTCGGTGCGGGTGCGGAACCCGAAGACGCAGAAGGTCGAGTTCGCGCGCCTCAAGGTGCCGCAGATGCTCCCCCGCTTCGTGCGGATCGCCGGAGTCGCGGCGCCGGGCGAGCCGATGCGGTTCATCTCGCTCGAGGACCTGATCGCCAACCAGCTGGACGACCTGTTCCCCGGCATGGAGATCCTCGACCACCACGTGTTCCGGGTGACGCGCAACGAGGACGTCGAGGTCGACGAGGACGAGACCGAGAACCTGATCAAGGCCCTCGAGAAGGAGCTGCTGCGCCGCCGGTTCGGCCCGCCCATCCGCCTCGAGGTCACCGACGACATGGACGACGAGACGCTGGGCCTGCTGGTCCGCGAGCTCGACATCACGACGCAGGAGGTCTACAAGCTCCCGGCCCCGCTCGACCTCAGCGGGCTCTTCAGCCTGCAGAAGATCGACCGCCCGGACCTGAAGTACCCCAATCACGTCCCGACGACGGCGGTGCAGCTCTCGCCCAGCGAGCCCAACCAGCGGCAGGACGTCTTCAAGGCCGTCTCCCGCGGCGACGTGCTCCTTCACCACCCCTACGAGTCCTTCGCGACGAGCGTGCAGTCGTTCCTCGAGCAGGCGGCGGCCGATCCGGACGTGCTCGCGATCAAGCAGACGCTCTACCGCACCTCGGGCGACTCCCCCATCGTCGAGGCGCTCATCGACGCGGCCGAGTCGGGCAAGCAGGTGCTCGCCCTGGTCGAGATCAAGGCGCGCTTCGACGAGCAGGCGAACATCTCGTGGGCGCGCAAGCTCGAGAAGGCGGGCGTGCACGTGGTCTACGGGCTCGTCGGGCTGAAGACCCACTGCAAGCTCGCGCTCGTCATCCGCCAGGAGAAGGGCGGAGTGCTCCGCCACTACTCCCACATCGGCACCGGCAACTACAACCCGAAGACCTCGCGCATCTACGAGGACCTCGGACTCCTGACGGCCGACCCCGAGGTCGGCAAGGACCTCACGCGTCTGTTCAACGAGCTCTCGGGCTACGCGATCGAGAAGAAGTTCAAGCGCCTGCTCGTCGCGCCGCGCCACCTGCGGAAGGGCCTGCTCAAGCGGATCGCCGCCGAGACCGAGAACGCCCGCGCGGGGCGCCCCTCGGGCATCCGGATCAAGGTCAACTCGATCGTCGACGAGTCCGTGATCGACGCGCTCTACCGCGCCAGCCAGGCCGGCGTGCCGGTCGACGTGTGGGTGCGCGGCATCTGCGGGCTGAAGCCCGGCCAGGAGGGGCTCTCCGAGACCATCCGCGTGCGCTCGATCCTCGGCCGCTACCTCGAGCACTCCCGCATCTTCAGCTTCGTCAACGGCGGCGAGCCGGACGTCTTCATCGGCAGCGCCGACATGATGCACCGCAACCTCGACCGCCGCGTCGAGGCTCTGGTGCGGATCGTCGAGCCGGCGCACCTCAGCGAGATCGACGACATGTTCGAGCGGGCGATGGACGAGCGGACCGCCTCCTGGTGGCTCGGCCCGGACGGCGACTGGACGCGGCACCACCTCGATGAGGAGGGCGCTCCGCTCGCCGACCTGCAGAACCAGCTGATGCAGCACATCACCCATCGCAAGCGCGCGGCGACACGGTCCGCCAACCGGGCCTCCAGCCGCTGACGCCCGTGACGGGCACCGTCTACGCAGCAGGAGCGGTGTGCTGGCGGATCATCGAGGGCCGCCCGCACATCCTCGTGATCCACCGGCCGCACCGCCGGGACGTCAGCCTGCCCAAGGGCAAGGTCGACGCGGGCGAGTCCCTCCCGGAGACCGCGGTCCGCGAGATCCGCGAGGAGACCGGGCTCTCGGTGGCGCTCGGGGTGCCGCTGGGGTGCACCGAGTACACGCTGCCGAGCGGGCGCCCGAAGGCCGTCTACTACTGGGCGGCGCAGGTGACCGAGAAGGCCGTCCTGGCGTCCGACTTCCTCCCGAACGACGAGGTCGAGGCGCTCGAGTGGGTGACGCTCAAGCGGGCCCGGAGCTACCTGACCTATCCGCACGACGTGACGATCGTCGACGAGTTCGCCCGGATAGCTGCACGCGGTGCGCTCGAGACCTTCGCGATCGTGGTCCTGCGGCACGCGAAGGCGGTGCCCGCCTCCTCCTGGGACGGCCGCGACTCCACCCGCCGCCTCACCGGGCGCGGCCGGGTCGAGGCCGCTGCCGCCGCTCAGGCCGTGGCCGCCTGGCGCCCGCGCCGCCTCGTCTCGAGCACCGCCAAGCGCTGCCGGTCGACCATCGCCCCGCTGTCCGGTCTGGTCAGGAAGCCGGTCAAGCTGCGCGACGACCTCAGCCAGGAGGCGCACGAGCAGGGCACCGCCGACGTCCGCGCCCTGGTCGGCAAGCGGGTCCGCGCCCGCCGCACCGCCGTCCTCTGCAGCCACCGGCCGGTGATCCCCGAGATCCTGCGCGAGATCGCCCTCGCCACGGCGACCCCTCTCGGCGCCTACCTCGACGAGGCGGCAGCGCTCCCGACCGGGGGCTTCGCCGTGGTGCACCTCTCCACCGGTCATCCCGGCTCCGGCATCGTCGCGATCGAGACGCACACGCCGCTGGCCTGACCGCCCGGGCGCGCTGCGTGACCGGCTCGACGGGTCCGTCCCCACCGGGCCGGTCGCGCAGCCGGGACGCGCCCGACGCACCGCGCCTTCCCCGCCGCCCCGTCGCTCCGCAATCCCCGAGGCGGACCCGTTCACCGCGCGTTCACCGAGCGGTCGGTGCCAGGACACGACCCCTCCGTACTCTCGCTCGCGGGCTGCACCAGGCCCTGTTCTGTTTTCCACGCTTTCCTACCCGAAAGGGATACTTGTGAGATTCTCGCGTCTCGGCCAGGCGGCCGTCGTCGCCGCCGTCGCAGCGATCACGCTGACCTCCTGCGCTGCCAACGAGGCACCGGCCGCAGGCGGCAGCTCCGGCTCCGCCACCACCTCCACGCTCTCCGGCACCATCACCGGGATCGGCTCGTCCGCTCAGGGCACCGCGCAGACCACCTGGGCCGCCGCGTTCCAGACCGCGAACCCCGAGGTCACGGTCAACTACGACCCGCAGGGCTCCGGCGCCGGCCGCACCAACTTCATCGACGGCGCCGCCGACTACGCCGGCTCCGACTCCGCGCTCAAGGACGAGGAGCTCGCGGGCACCTTCGCCGCCTGCGCCCCCGACACCAAGGCGATCGACCTCCCGGTCTACATCTCGCCGATCGCGGTCATCTTCAACGTGGAGGGCGTCGACGAGCTCAAGCTCGACGCGGCCACCATCGCCGGCATCTTCAAGGGCACCATCACCTCCTGGGACGCCCCGGAGATCAAGGCGCTGAACCCCGACGCGACCCTCCCGTCGGCGAACATCACCTCCGTGCACCGCTCGGACGACTCGGGCACCACGCAGAACTTCACCGACTACCTCGCGGCCACCGCGAGCGACGTCTGGGACGCTCCCGCCGCGCAGACCTTCCCGTACCAGAGCGGTGACGGCGCCAAGGGCACCTCGGGTGTCGTCGACGCGGTCAAGAACGGCACCAACACGATCGGCTACGCCGACGAGTCCGGCGCCCAGGGCATGGACATGGCGCAGCTGAAGGTCGGCGACGCGTTCTCGACCATCTCGGCCGACGGAGCCGCGGCGGTCGTCGCCGCCTCGCCCATCGCTGAGGGCCGCGAGGACAACGACCTCGCGATCAAGATCGACCGCACCGGCACCGAGGCGGACGCCTGGCCGATGGTCCTGGTCAGCTACCTCATCGTGTGCCAGGAGTACGCGGACGCCGACAAGGGCGAGGTCGTCAAGTCCTTCGCCTCCTACGTCGCGAGCGAGGAGGGCCAGGAGGCCGCCGCCGCTCAGGCCGGCTCCGCTCCCCTGAGCTCCGAGCTCGCCTCGACCGTCGCCACCGCGATCGAGTCGATCAAGTAGTCCCACCGGCAGGGCCCGTCTCGCAGCACGATCCGCGGGACGGGCCCCGCCTGTGCCGGGCTCGACCCACCGGACGCCCCCTCCGAGCCCTAGCATCTCCCTGTGCGCCCCGCCGAACCCCTCGTCTGAAGAGAGTCCCCTGGAATGGCAACTGAGACCGTCGTCCGCCCGAAGGCGAAGGTGCGTGTCGGAGATCGGGTCTTCTCGATCTCGACCGTCGCCGCCGGCTCCCTCATCCTCCTCGTCCTCGCCGCCGTCGCGATCTTCCTCATCGCGCAGTCGATCCCCGCGTTCACCGCGCCGGCCGGCAGCCTCCCCGGCGACGCGACGAGCTTCTGGGCCTACGTCGGCCCCCTGGTGTTCGGCACGGTCTGGTCGGCGGTGATCGCCCTGGTGATCGCCCTGCCGCTCTCGATCGCGATCGCCCTCTTCATCTCGCACTACGCGCCGCGCCGCATCGCGATGGCCCTCGGCTACGTGGTCGACCTCCTCGCCGCCGTCCCCTCGGTGGTCTTCGGCCTCTGGGGCGCGACCGTGCTGGCGCCGATGGTGCAGCCCTTCTACCTCTTCCTCAACGTGAACATCGGCTGGTTCCCGCTCTTCGGCGGCCAGGCGTCGGGCACCGGCAAGACGATCCTCACCGCCTCGGTGGTGCTGGCCGTCATGGTCATCCCGATCATCACCGCGGTCTGCCGCGAGATCTTCCTCCAGGCCCCGCGCCTGCACGAGGAGGCGGCGCTCGCGCTCGGCGCGACCCGCTGGGAGATGATCCGCATGGCCGTCCTGCCCTTCGGCGCTCCGGGCATCGTCTCGGCCGCCATGCTCGGCCTCGGCCGGGCCCTCGGCGAGACGCTCGCCGTCGCGATGGTGCTCTCGCCCGCGACGGTCGTCTCCTTCCTCCTGCTCACCTCGCAGAACTCGAACACCATCGCCGCGAACATCGCGCTGCAGTTCCCGGAGGCGAGCGGAGTCGGCGTCAACGTCCTCGTCGCCTCGGGCCTCATCCTCTTCGTCATCACCCTCGTCGTGAACTCGGTCGCGCGGTTCATCGTCAACCGCCGCAAGGCCTTCTCGGGAGCCAATTGATGTCCGCCGCCACCTCGTCGATGCCCTTCTCGCTGCAGGCGGGCAAGCTGCCCAAGGGCACCCCCTGGATGCTGCTCGTCGGCAGCTGGGTCGTGTTCGCCGCCGTCTTCCTGATCCTCCAGGCGGCCGGCATGATGAACGACTTCAGCCTCGTCGGCGCGATCTTCTGGGGCACCGTCCTCTTCGACGTCGCGATCTACGTGGTCTCGCGCCTGGTGGAGGGCGGCCGCAAGGCCGTCGACCGCCTCGTGACCTCTCTGGTCGCGACCGCGTTCATCATCGCGCTGCTCCCGCTGATCTCCCTGCTCTACACGGTCGTCTCCAACGGAGTCGCGCGGTTCGATCCGCTCTTCTTCTCCTCGTCGATGCGCAACGTCATCGACGCGGGCGGCGGCGCGCTCCACGCGATCATCGGCACGCTCGAGATCACGGCCATGGCCGCGCTGATCTCGGTGCCGATCGGCCTGCTCACCTCGATCTACCTCGTCGAGTACGGCCGCGGCCACCTCGCCCGGGCGATCACCTTCTTCGTCGACGTGATGACGGGCATCCCCTCCATCGTCGCGGGCCTGTTCGCCTACGCGCTCTTCGCGCTGCTCCTCGGCCCCGGCGTCCGGATGGGCTTCGCCGGCTCGATCGCCCTCGCCGTGCTGATGATCCCCGTTGTCGTCCGCTCGTCGGAGGAGATGCTGAAGCTGGTCCCGAACGAGCTGCGCGAGGCGTCCTACGCCCTCGGCGTGCCGAAGTGGCTGACCATCGTCAAGATCGTGCTGCCGACCTCCATCGCCGGCATCACGACGGGCATCACCCTCGCGATCGCCCGCGTCATCGGCGAGACCGCCCCGCTGCTCATCGTCGCCGGCTTCACCGCGTCGATGAACTACGACCTCTTCAGCGAGCGGATGATGACCCTCCCGGTCTTCGTCTACACGCAGTACGCGAACCAGGGCCCCGACGCCGAGGCGTTCCTCAACCGGGCCTGGACCGGCGCGCTGGCCCTCATCCTGATCGTCATGGCGCTGAACCTGGTCGCCCGCCTGATCGCGAAGATCTTCGCCCCCAAGCTCGGCCGCTGACACCCACCACTCGGCTCCGGCCGGAATCCCCGAAGGAAGCAATGTCCAAGCGCATCGAGGTCAACGACCTCAACGTCTACTACAGCCAGTTCCTCGCGGTGGAGGGCGTCTCGCTCGCCATCGAGCCCCGCACGGTCACCGCCTTCATCGGCCCGTCCGGCTGCGGCAAGTCGACCTTCCTCCGCACGCTCAACCGCATGCACGAGGTCATCCCCGGCGCGCACGTCGAGGGCGAGGTCCTGATCGACGGCAACAACCTGTACGGCCCGGGCGTCGACCCGGTGCAGGTCCGCCGGCAGGTGGGCATGGTCTTCCAGCGCCCCAACCCGTTCCCGACGATGTCCATCCGGGACAACGTGCTGGCCGGCGTGAAGCTCAACAACCGCCGCATCTCGAAGTCGGACGCGGACGCGCTCGTCGAGCGCTCGCTCCAGGGCGCGAACCTCTGGAACGAGGTGAAGGACCGCCTCGACAAGCCGGGCTCCGGTCTCTCCGGCGGCCAGCAGCAGCGTCTGTGCATCGCCCGCGCGATCGCCGTCTCCCCCGACGTCCTCCTGATGGACGAGCCCTGCTCCGCCCTCGACCCGATCTCGACCCTCGCGATCGAGGACCTCATCGAGGAGCTCAAGAACGACTACACGATCGTCATCGTGACCCACAACATGCAGCAGGCCTCGCGCGTCTCGGACCGCACCGCGTTCTTCAACATCGCGGGCACCGGCAAGCCGGGCAAGCTCATCGAGTACGACGACACCGCGACGATGTTCTCGCGGCCGTCCGTCCAGGCGACCGAGGACTACGTCTCGGGCCGCTTCGGCTGATCCGCCGCAGACGAGAGCGAGCCGCGTCCCTCCGGGGTCGCGGCTCGCTCTCGTTCCACCGCGTTCCCTCCGGGAACGAGAAGAGCCGCACTCCGTCATGGGAGTGCGGCTCTTCTCGTTCTCGGGCCGTCAGGCGATGTCGATCGCCAGTATCGGATCGGTGGTCGGACTCGGCGAGCCGCCGGCGTCCTCGACCGTCACGGCGACGACTCCGCCCTCGGTCAGGCTCCCCTCGAGCGGGGCCACGGTGCTGCCCTCTCCCCCGTCGAACGTCCCTGCGGCGACCGGACCGGATGAGCCGATGTACCAGAGCTCGTAGGTCTTGTCCTCCGGCAGCGGCGCCAGGTCGTCCACCACGAGGGCGGAGCGGCCGAGCGAGCTCGACCAGACCAGCGTCGCCTGCTCGCCGGTGGCGACCGTGCCGGTCGTCTCCTGCGCGTCGGGGGCGCTGCGGATCTGCTCCAGAGCCGTCTGCTGCTGCGTCTGGCCGGGGCCGGACGAGAGCAGCGGCGGAAGGGTCACTCCGCCGACCACGATCACCGCGGCGGCCGCGGCCGCCGAGAGGTAGACCGCGGGGCGGGCGAACCAGCGGCTCCGGGCGCGGTTCGCGGCGCTGCCGCCACCGTCCCGGCGAGCCGTCGGACCGCTCCGCTCGCCCTCGGAGGCGACGGGGACCAGACGGGGCGCGGCGGGCGCCTCGTGGTCCTCGTCGGGCTCCTCCAGCGGCAGCTGCGGAGTGGTGGCGATGAGCGCCATCAGGTCGGCCTTGAAGCCCGGCGAGGGCTCCACGGCGGCTGCGTCGGCAACCAGCGCCTCCGCCACCTCGGCGAACGCGTCGGCCTCGCCGCGCGCCTCCGGGTGCTCGGAGAGGAAGCGCTCGTAGCGCTCCTGCTCCTCGGGCGTCAGGATGCCCAGTGCGTGACCCGCCGCGAGATCGCGCGGGTCGTCCATCCCGTCGGGGAGTCGCACATCGTTCACAGGGCCACCCCCATCTCTTCTCGAAGTCTGATCATTCCGTCACGCAGGCGTGTCTTGACGGTTCCCACGGGGCACTGCAGGATCCCCGCGATCTCGCTGTGCGAGTATCCGCCGTAGTAAGCGAGCTGCAGCGCCTGCCGCTGCAGTTCCGTCAGGCGGCCCATGGCGGCCGCGACCTTCTCGTGCTCGAGGGACACCTCCGCCTGCTCGGAGACCTGGTCGTAGTCGCGTCCGAGGTCTCGGATTCCGATGCGCATGTCCCGATCACGGCCGGCTTGAGCCGCGCGGACCCTGTCGATGGCCCTGCGGTGTGCCATCGTGAGGATCCAGGTCGTCGCGCTTCCTTTATTCGGAGCGAAACGCCCAGCGGTTTGCCAGATCTCGAGGAAGACCTCCTGGGCCACCTCCTCGGACTGGGAGCGGTCGACGAGGACGCGGATGATCAGGCCGAGGACCCGGCCGGCCATCTGGTCGTAGAGCGCGGCGAACGCGGCCTGCTCTCCCCCGGCGATGCGCTCGAGGAGGACAGCCGCCTCCGCTGTGGTGTCGTCCGTCATCAGCCCCGCCTCGCCCGCGCCCGGGCTGAAAGATTCCGCGTCATCCAGAAGGCTGTCACGGCCAGGCCTGCAACGACGACCGACACCTCGATCGGATGCGTCACGAATCGGACATCCAGCGCCAACGTGCCGATCGGCACGAGCGCGGGATCGCCCAGCCGGGGGGCCAGCCAGAGCGAGATCACGGCCACAGCCGCAGCGGTGATGCCCGGGTAGCTGCGCGGGCGGATGAGGACCCAGAGCCCGGCGAGCACGTCGAGGACCGCGAGGACGCGCATCACCGTGCCCTGCGAGAGCGAGACCCCCGCGGCGAACTGGGCGCCCTCCGCGTCGTCGACGCTCGGCGCGGCGAGGAGGTAGAGGGCGGCGACGACCAGCAGCCCCGCCCCCGCCCAGACGCGCGCGCCGATCCGGAGAGCTCTGCTGTTCTTCATTCCGCTGGCGCCTGTCTGTGGGGACTCGGGCGAGGATCGACTCCTCCTGGGCCCTCGCCTCGCGCACCGTGGCGGCGATGCGAGCAGAGAAGGGGCCGGACCGCAGGAACGCCTCTCGGCGCGAGGCCGCTCGAAGCGGCTATAAGTGGAGCCCGGGGTTACTGCGATCCGGCTTCGGACAGTCTACCAAAGGCCTCCGCGGTGGCGGCGAGCGGCGTTCGCAGTGGGTGAACGCGGGTTGCGCGTCACTCCAGGGAGTCGCTCCGCCACAGCCGCGCACAGCTCACGAGCTCGGCCGCGGTGGTCGAGAGGCGCAGGGCGCGGGTGGTCAGCTCGCTCGCCCGGGCGGGGTTCACCGGCTCCACGTCGTCGGCGACCGAGACGGCTCCGGAGGCGCTCACGCGGCAGAACGCCGCGGCGCGGTCCAGTGCCACCGCGAAGTCGCCGTCGAAGACGCCGCGGAGGATCCGGTCGGCCAGCTCGATGATCTCGGCCGGCCCCGTGGGAGTGCTGGCTCCGGCGACCACCGGGTCGATCGTGGCGGACAGCTCGACTCCGCGCTGGTAGAGGAAGCTCGTGCTCTCCGGGTCCTGCCGGATGACCAGCCGCAGCAGGTAGATCCGCCAGAGGGCGCCCGGCAGGCTCGCCGCGCTGGAGCGCGCCCAGAGCTCGGCGAGCGCGTCGATGCCGTTGTGGTCGGTGTACTCGACCAGGCGGTCGATGACCACCGGGTCGGGGTCGTTCCGGACACGGCTCAGCAGCGCGATCGCGGTCTCGTGGGCGACGCGGCTGATCTGCGCCGGGTCCTCTCCTCCCTGGAACGCCTCGAAGACGTGGGAGGGGAACTTGGTCGGCTTGTGGAAGCCGTCTGTCATGGGGCCGCCTTCCGCGGTCGTGCGCGCGGACGCTCTCGCGCTCGCGCTCCTCGTGGGGGTTCGAGGAGGGTAACGCCTGCGGCTGGACGGGTATGCCCGCGGGGAACGGGTCCGTTTCCCCGGGGAACGGGTCCGTTTCCCCGGGGAACGGGTCCGTTTCCCCGGGGAACGGGTCCGTCCCCCCGGGGAACGGGTCCGTCTCCCCGGGGCTCGTCGCCTGCTCCGCGGGGGTCCGCGGCCCGCTACCCTGGAGCGCGCGGGCCTCTAGCTCAGTTGGCAGAGCAGCGGACTTTTAATCCGCGGGTCGTCGGTTCGAGCCCGACGGGGCCCACCACTCGACCGCCTGGTCGCGCTTTCCGGACAGTGCCAGGGCGCAGCCAGGTCGCCGCACTACCGTGCAGAGGTGCTGACCGTCCTCCGCGTCCTCCTGCGCCGGCCTCGGCTGTGCGAGGCGTGCCGCGTCCGGCCGGCCCGCCGCCGTGACCCGTTCTGCTCGACGGACTGCGCGAAGACGTACTACCTCTACCTCTACCTCTGACGCCTCGTCCGGGCCGCGGTGCTCCGCGACGGCGTCACTCGTGGCAGAGCGACCACACCTCGTCCGGGTAGTCGCGGACCTTCTCGCCGACGAGCAGGCGCCAGCGGCCGTCCTGGTGCTCGAGCAGGCGGCCGGTGACGACCTCCGAGAGCCAGTCGGAGTCGATCCGGTACCAGCGGACGAGGCGGACGGTCGTCGCGGTGTGCGAGACGCGAGTCGTCATCGCGGGAGTCCCTTCTCGAGGAGGGAGCGGGGTGCTGGAACCAGCGGGGCGTTCGACGCGCGAGCGGGGGGATGACCCGCACCGGGACGACTCCGTTGTCGACCGGCCGGGAGACTGCGGCGGGCATCCGGCGGACCGGATGCCAGGAACTCTAGACGACCGCGCGGACGGTGTCTGTCCCGTCGCCGGTCACAGCGGAGCGGCTCCGTTCAGCGGACTCAGGGCTGGACGGTGCAGCCGGCCGGGCGCGTCTGCCGGAACGCGGCCGCTTCGCGGGTGCGGGAGCGGAGCCTCCTCGCGCGGCGGCGGAGGAGCCGCTCGCTCGGGCCGAAGGCTCCGGATTCGAGGAGCTGGCGGAGGGACAGGGTCACCTGCCGGGCCAGACGGGGATCGATGCGGCCGGGGATCCGGATCGCGTCGATGAGGTCGAGGGCGTTGCGCGTGGTGCGGGAGATCGCCATGACGGAACCCTAGGGACGCCGGGGCGCGGTGTGCGCGCCCCGGACGGGGGCGCCGACGGGGACTGATGCTCAGCCCCGGGGCGCCCCGGCGGGATCAGTCGTGCCCGTTGCTGCCGTCGCCGCGGCCCGTGGAGGACTGCAGGCGGTCGATGTGCTCGGAGGCCTGGGCCTTGGTCAGGTCGGCGGGCAGGGTCTCGCCCGCCTCGCGCGCGAGGGTGTCGAGGTAGCTGCGCTGCGGGCCGGTCATCGGCTCGTCACCGGTGACCCAGTCGGACGGGTCCTTGCTGGCGCTGGTGTCGCTGCCGTCGTCGGCACGGGCGCCGAGGACGTCGCCCTCGGTCTTGACATCGGGATCGGTGGTGTTGTCATCGCTCATGGTGCGACCGTACGCCCGACCACCGACGCCGACGAGGGCTTGCGGAGCGGGCCCGGGCGCCCCGCTTCACGAGCCGAGCAGCGCGTGCGCGACGGTGAAGATGACGAGCCCGGCCAGGGAGCCCACGACGGTGCCGTTGATCCGGATGAACTGGAGGTCCTTCCCGACCTGCAGCTCGAGCTTCTCGGACGTCTCGCGCGGGTCCCAGCGGTGGATGGTGTCGCCGATGATGCTGGCGATGTCGGTGCGGTAGCGGTCGACCAGGTTGGCCGCGACCGATCCGATCCAGGAGTCGACGGTCGCCGCCAGACCTGCGTCGGTCGAGAGCCGGCGGCCCAGATCGACCACGATCGACTCGATGCTGCCGCGGAGGGGGCTCGACGGGTCGTCCATCGCGCCGAGGAGGGAGGCCTTCGTCGCCTCCCAGGCGTCCCCGGCGAGCTCGCGGACGCGCGGGCTGTCGAAGGCGCGGTTCTTGATCTCCTCGACCCGGGCGATCAGGTCGGGGTCGGTGCCCAGATCCTGCGCCAGCGTGGCGAGGTAGCCGTCGATCGCGATCCGGAACGGGTGCACCTGGTCCTCGCGCACCGCGGCGACGAAGACGAGCGCCTCGCGGTACAGCCGCTCGTCCACCGCTCGGCTGACCGCGGAGGGCAGCCAGCTCGGCAGGCGGCCGCTGACCATGCGGGTGAAGCTCTGCGGGTTGGCGGTCAGCCACGCCTCCGCCTGCTCCACCAGCGTGTCCACGAGGCGCCGGTGGTGGCCTGCCTCGACCACGCTGCCCACCAGCGAGCCCAGCGGCGGGCCCCACTGCGGGTCGAGGAGGTGGCGCCGCGCCAGCGCCTCGATCACGCGCTGCACGTCGGAGTCGTCCAGCAGGGCGATCGCCGAGCGGACGGCTGCAGCGCTCTCGCCGCCGACGCGATGCGCGTTCTCCGGCTCGGCGAGCCACAGCCCCGCCCGCCGGGCGATCCCGAAGGAGTCGAGCTTCTCGCGCACGATGGCGCCGCGGAGGAAGTTCTCCTCGACGAACTGCGCGAGGCTCGCGCCGATCTCGTCCTTCTTGGTCGGGATGATCGCGGTGTGCGGGATCGGCAGGCCCAGCGGCCGCCGGAACAGCGCGGTCACGGCGAACCAGTCGGCGAGCGCGCCGACCATCCCGCCCTCGCTCGCGGCCCGGACCCACTGCAGCCACGGGTAGCGCTCCTGCAGGGCGAACGACACGGCGAAGACGACGGCCATCACCACGAGCAGGCCCGTGGCGAGCCGCTTCATCCGGACGAGAGCGACGCGCTTGGCCTCGTCGTCGCGCCCCACCGCCGCGAGGGTGGTCATGACGCGGCGGGGAACCCCTCGTGGCGGATGCCCCACGCGACGGTCCACTCCTCGCCCGGCTCGAGCCAGCGCAGGCCCTGCCCGCTGTTGAACGCCTCGGCCGGAGCGGTCATCGGCTCCACGGCGATCGCGGTCTTCACGTCGTCGCCGTCGGGGAAGATCCGGGTGATGAAGACCTGGATGAAGTTGTGGGACGCGTCGGCCCAGAGGAGCACGCGGCGCCCGTCGGCGGCGCGGAGGCCGTGCACGCTCTCGCCGTCGACCATCCGGACGTCGGCCCAGGCGTCGTCGAGCTCGAGGTCGCCGATGCGGCGGCCGGAGCGGAGATCCCACTCGGTGCCCTCGACCGGCTTCTGCACGGTGGGGTTGAGGCGCTCGTCGACCTCGATGTGCACCGCCGCGTCGACGGTGATCTCGAGCTCGTCGGTCGGCACGTCGCCGATGGCGAGGAAGGGGTGCGTGCCGATGGCGACGGGTGCCTCGTCGGCTCCGACGTTGACGACGCGGTGGACGACCTTCAGCCCGTCGGCCTGCAGCTCGTAGCGGACCGAGGTCTCGAGGTGGAACGGGTAGCCCGCCTGGGGCACGACCGGCGCGGCCAGCTCGACGAAGGACGGGCCCTGGTCGACGAGGCGGTACGGGGTGCTCACCAGGAGGCCGTGGATGGCGTTGTGGTACTTCGGCTCGGTGATCGCGAGCTGGAGCGTCTCGCCGCGGTGGTGCCAGCGCCCGTCCTTGATGCGGTTGGGCCAGGGCATCAGGACGATGCCCGAGCCGAACGGCGGAACGGTGCTCTCCGGGTAGGAGGCGGTGATCTCCACTCCGTCGACCGAGAGGTGGCGCAACGCTGCGGCCACCTCCGTCACGACGGCGTGCAGGGTGCGTCCCTCGGCGGTGAGGTCGAGCGAGAACTGGCGCCCGGTGGCGGGGGCGGGGGTGAAGTCGGCCATTCCTCGATCCTACGGACTGACGCGCTCGCCGAGCGTCCGGCAGCGGGTGACCGCGAGCCCCGCCTCCTCCAGAGCGGCGACGAGTCCGTCGGCGGCCCCCGCCCCCGTGAGCAGACGGTCGAACTCGTCGGGAGCGGCGACCCGGCCGAGGTCGACCACTCCGAGCTTCGAGGAGTCCGCGACCACGACCCGGCGGGTCGCCGCCTGCAGCATCCGGCGCTTCAGGGTCGCCTCCGGGAGGTTGACGTTGGTGACGCCGGCCTCGGGGTGCACGCCGGTGCAGCCGATGAAGGCGATGTCGGCGCGGATCCGCTCGAGCAGCTCGGACGCGAGCGGCTCGACCAGCGAGTGCTGCAGCGGCCGCAGAGTGCCCCCGGTGACGACGACCGTGAAGCGCGGGATGGCCGGCTCGAGCGCCAGCGCCGTGGAGAGGCCGTTCGTGATCACCGTGACGTCGCGCAGCTCCTCCCGCGCCACGAGCGCGTGCGCGATGGCGAGCGGGGTGGTGCCCACGTCGAGCACGATGCTCTGCCCGGAGGAGACGGAGGCGGCGGCCTCCTCGCCGATCGCGGCCTTCTCGTCGGAGGCGGCGCTCAGGCCCTCCTCGAGCGAGCGCTCACCGGTGGGCCTCGGCGCCGGGATCGCCCCTCCGCGCACCCGCTGGAGGACGCCCTCGCTCGCGAGCAGGGCGAGATCGGAGCGGACCGTGACGACCGAGACCCCGAGCATGTCGGCCATCGGGGCGACCCCGACGAAGCCCGAGCTCTCGGCGGCCAGACGCAGCCGCAGCCGGCGCTCGATCGCCGACGTGGACTCCTGCTCGCCGTCCGTCCTCATCCGCCCATCGTGCCCGCGGGCCGGTGGACTTGTCAAAGG
Source organism: Rathayibacter sp. AY2B7 (assembly GCF_002931635.1). NCBI lineage: Bacteria > Bacillati > Actinomycetota > Actinomycetes > Micrococcales > Microbacteriaceae > Rathayibacter > Rathayibacter sp. AY2B7. The sequence goes on from NZ_PSUC01000044.1 coordinate 24,679, forward strand.
GAAAACGAGCTTTCCTTTTCGAAGGTGCGGCCCTAGTCTGACTCCTGCCATGAACGAAGCGATCACACTCTCCGCCGGCGTCGTCAAGCGCCCGCACACGCTGGCCGACGGCCGCGAGCTCCTCTACTTCGACGACGCCGACACGACCCTCCCCCCGGAGCGCGCCGCCGACGCCCGCCACCTCGACCGGCCAGCGCGCGGCGAACGGCACGAACGCGGTGAAGTGCTCGCCGCGGAGGAGGACGCGCTCGCCGGCCTGCTCGAAGGCG
>NZ_PSUC01000045.1:0-24695 GCF_002931635.1 Rathayibacter sp. AY2B7
GAGGAGCGATCCTCCCCGCCCCCGCCCGACGGATCAGAGTCCGACGTCGCCGGCCTTGAGGAAGCCGGAGTCGACGAGGACCGACTGCACGTCGTCCTTCGTGACGACCTGCGGCTCCAGCAGGTAGGACGGGACGACCTTCTCGCCGTTGTCGTAGGTCTCGGTGTCGTTGACCTCGGGCTCCTCGCCCGCGACGATCGACTGCACCATCTGGAAGACGCGGTCGCCGAGGGTGCGGGTGTCCTTCCAGACCGTCATCGACTGCTCGTCGGCGAGGATCGCCTTGACGTTGGCCTTGTCGGCGTCCTGGCCGGTGATGACCGGGTAGTCGGCGCCGGGGGTGTAGCCGGCCGACTTCAGCGAGGCCTCGATGCCGATGGCCAGGCTGTCGTTGGGGGAGAGCACGACGTCGACCTTCTGGCCGCCGGTGTAGAAGGACGAGAGGCGGTTGTCCATCTCGGACTGCGCCTTGTCGGAGGCCCAGCCCTGGATGCCGATCGAGGCCCAGTCGTCGTCCGACGCGGGCGACTTGCCCGAGGGGACGGTGAGCTTGCCGCTCTCGATGTAGGGCTGCAGGACGTCCCACGCGCCGGAGAAGAAGAACTTCGCGTTGTTGTCGTCGGGGCTGCCGGCGAAGGGCTCGAGGGTGAAGGGGCCCGCGGCGTTCTTCAGGTCGAGGGTCGACTCGATGTACTGGCCCTGGAGCTGGCCGACCTTGTAGTTGTCGAAGGTCGCGTAGTAGTCGACGTCCGCGGTGCCGTTGATGAGACGGTCGTAGGCGATGACGGTGGCGTTCTGCTTCTTCGCCTCGGCGAGGACGGGCGCGAGCGCCTCGCCGTCGATCGCGGCGATGACCAGGATCTTGGAGCCGCCGGCGATCTGGTTCTGGATCTGCGAGATCTGCTGATCGGTCTTGTTGTCGGCGTACTGGAGGTCGACGGTGCAGCCGTCGCCCTCGAGCTGCGACTGGAGGCCTTCGCCGTCGTTGATCCAGCGCTCGAGGCTGCGCGTGGGCATTGAGATGCCGACGGTGCAGTCGCCTTCCGCGCCGGCGCCGGCAGCGGCGCCTCCGGAGTTGGCGGGGCTCGCGGAACAGGCCGCGAGGCCGAGGGAGATGATGCCGGCGGCGGCCAGCGTGGTGATGCCGCGGGAGAACTTCATGGAGTGCATTCCTCTCTGAAAGCAGTGTCCGAGGGAGAGGACGACAAGAGGCGTGCACGTGTGGCGCACGTCGTCGTGTCGTCGCCCGGGAGGGCGGGAGAGCCCCGAGGGGCTTTGTCCACGGAGAGAACATATTCCTTCGATCGGGGGGAGTAAAGCGCGGTCGGCGAATTTGTCCAGGCGATGCCGAAATGTGATCTTCGGGACGTCGATCCCCGCCGTTGCGGGGGGAGAACGCTCTCACCGCTCGCTCCCGCCCGGCTCGCACCCCTCCGCCGGGCGCCCGTCGCCGTCCGCGTGAGGGAAACGCGAGGACTCCGGGCCGGGCCGTAGGGGAACCGTGAGGACCGCTCCGAGGGGCCCCCGCGAGGTGTTGCATCGCTTCCTGTGCCGCTTCCCGGCAGGCGTCCGGTCCCGGGCGTCGTCCGCTCCCCGGATGGAGTCCTCCGTGCTCGACCTCGCCTACCTCCTCGGCGTGCTCGCCCTCTTCTCGCTCATCGCTCTCGCCGCGAAGGGGGTCGAGCGGCTGGGCGGACCGCCCCCCTCGGCGACCCGCGGGACCCGCGAGAAGGAGGCGGGCCGGTGATCGTCTTCGACGCCCTCGCGGCCGTGCTGGCGCTCGCCGCCGTCGTCTACCTCGTCGCGGCCCTGATCCGACCGGAGCGCTTCTGATGGATCCGCTCCTCGCCGTCCTCCAGGTCGCGACCGTCGGCCTGGCCGTCGCCCTCCTCCACCGCCCCCTCGGCGACCACATGTTCCGCGTCTACACCTCGACGCGCGACCTCGCCCTCGAGCGCGGCGTCTACCGCCTCATCGGGGTCGACTCCGCGGGCGAGCAGAGCTGGCGCGCCTACCTCCGGGCGGTGCTGGCCTTCTCTCTCGTCGGCGTGATCCTGCTCTACGGGATGCAGCGCCTCCAGGCGGTCCTGCCCGGCTCCCTCGGCCTGCCCGCGGTGCCGGAGGGGCTGGCGTTCAACACCGCCGTCTCGTTCGTCACCAACACCAACTGGCAGTCCTACTCCCCGGAGGCGACCCTCGGCTTCGCGGTGCAGCTCGGCGGCCTCGCCGTGCAGAACTTCGTCTCGGCGGCCGTGGGCCTTGCCGTGGCGGTGGCGCTGATCCGCGGATTCGCGCGCCGCTCCTCCGGAACGCTCGGCAACTTCTGGGTCGACCTCGTGCGCGGCACACTGCGCCTCCTGCTGCCCCTCGCGGTGGTGGTGGCGGTCGTGATGATCGCGGGCGGCGTGATCCAGAACCTGAACGGCCCGCTGACGGTGACCACGCTCACCGGCGGCGAGCAGAGCATCCCGGGCGGCGCGGTGGCCTCGCAGGAGGCGATCAAGCTGCTCGGCACCAACGGCGGCGGCTACTTCAACGCCAACTCCGCGCATCCGTTCGAGAACCCCTCGGCGTGGGTGTCGCTGCTGCAGATCGTGCTGATCCTCGCGATCCCGTTCTCGCTGCCGCGCACCTTCGGCCGGATGGTCGGCGACGTGCGGCAGGGGCGCGCGATCCTCGCGGCGATGGCGACGATCTTCGTCGTGTCGCTCGCGGCCCTCACCGCGCTGGAGGCGGCGGGCGGCGGATCCGCGGCGCAGGCCGCCGGAGCCGCGATGGAGGGCAAGGAGACGCGCTTCGGCATCGCCGGCTCCGCCCTCTACGCGACCGCCTCGACGCTCACCTCGACCGGCGCCGTCAACGCGATGCACGACTCCTTCACCGCGCTCGGCGGCATGCTGCCGATGCTCAACATGATGCTCGGCGAGGTCGCCCCCGGCGGCGTCGGCTCGGGCCTCTACGGGATGCTCGTGCTCGCGGTGCTGGCCGTGTTCGTCGGCGGGCTGCTGGTCGGCCGGACGCCCGAGTACCTGGGCAAGAAGCTCGGCCCGCGCGAGATCAAGCTCGCGAGCCTCTACATCCTCGTGACGCCGACGCTCGTGCTGGCCGGCACGGCCCTGAGCTTCGCGATCCCGGCGGTGCGGGAGGACGTGGAGAGCACGTCGATCCTGAACCCCGGGCTGCACGGGCTCTCGGAGGTGCTCTACGCCTTCACCTCCGCGTCCAACAACAACGGCTCGGCGTTCGCGGGGCTGACGGCGAACACGCCCTGGCTCAACACGGCGCTCGGCGTCGCGATGCTCCTCGGCCGCTTCCTCCCGATCCTGCTGGTGCTCGCCCTGGCCGGCTCGCTCGCGGCGCAGTCGCCGGTGCCCTCCAGCGCCGGCACGCTGCCCACCCACCGGCCGCAGTTCGTCGGCCTCCTCGTGGGCGTCACGGTCGTCGTGACCGCGCTCACCTACTTCCCCGTACTCGCGCTGGGCCCCCTGGCGGAAGGACTGCGACTCCGATGACCACTGCACTCACCGAGGCCCCCGCGGAACCCGCGCGCCCCACCCGCGCCGCCCTCGGGCCGCGCCAGCTCGCCGCCGCCCTCCCCGGAGCGCTGCGCAAGCTCGATCCGCGCCTGATGTGGCGCAACCCCGTGATGTTCATCGTCGAGGTCGGCGCCGTGCTGACCACGGTGCTGGCGATCGCCGAGCCGTTCCTCGGCGGGCCGGAGGAGTCGGGCGGATCGACGGTGCCCGTCACCTTCACGGCCGGCATCGCGATCTGGCTCTGGCTCACCGTGGTGTTCGCGAACCTCGCGGAGTCGGTGGCCGAGGGCCGCGGCAAGGCCCAGGCCGAGAGCCTGCGCGCCACCCGCACCAGCACTCCGGCCCGGCGCGTGGTCGACTACGACCCCGCGGACCCCTCCGCCCTGTCGGCCCGCCTGGTCGAGGTCTCCTCGGCCGAGCTGCAGCTGGGCGACGTGGTCGTGGCGGAGGCGGGCGACCTCGTCCCCGGCGACGGCGACATCGTCTGGGGCATCGCCTCCATCGACGAGTCGGCGATCACCGGAGAGTCGGCGCCGGTCGTCCGCGAGAGCGGAGGCGACCGCAGCGCGGTGACGGGCGGCACGCGAGTGCTCTCGGACCGGATCGTGGTGCGGATCACCTCCCGGCCGGGCGAGACCTTCGTCGACCGGATGATCGGCCTGGTCGAGGGCGCGTCGCGGCAGAAGACGCCGAACGAGATCGCGCTCGACATCCTCCTGGCGAGCCTCTCGATCGTGTTCGTCGTGGTCGTGCTGACCCTGAACCCGATCGCCTCGTTCGCGGGAGCCTCCGTGAGCGTCCCGGTGCTGGTCGCCCTGCTCGTCTGCCTCATCCCGACCACCATCGGCGCCCTCCTCTCGGCCATCGGCATCGCCGGCATGGACCGCCTCGTGCAGCGCAACGTGCTCGCGATGTCCGGCCGGGCCGTGGAGGCGGCGGGCGACGTCACGACGCTCCTGCTCGACAAGACGGGGACCATCACCTACGGCAACCGCCGTGCGGTGGCGTTCCTCCCCCTCGACGGAGTGGCGCAGGCCGCCCTCGTCGACGCGGCCGCCTCCTCCTCGCTCAGCGACCCGACGCCCGAGGGGAAGTCGATCGTCGACCTCGCGGGCGACTCGGGCCGCCCCGCCGTCGAGCCCGCTCAAGCCGCCGTGGTGCCGTTCACTGCGCAGACCCGGATGAGCGGGCTCGACCTCCCCGACGGCTCCTCCATCCGCAAGGGCGCCGGCTCGGCCGTGCGCGCCTGGGTGGAGGAGGAGGGACCGCTGCCGTCCGCGGTCGCGGCGCGCCTCACGGTGCTCGTCGACGGCGTCTCGGAGAGCGGCGGCACGCCCCTGGTCGTCGCGGTGAAGGACGCCCACGGCGCCCGCCTGCTCGGCGTCGTGCACCTGAAGGACGTGGTGAAGGACGGGCTCGCCGAGCGCTTCTCGGAGCTGCGCGCGATGGGCATCCGCACCGTGATGATCACGGGCGACAACCCGCTGACCGCGAAGGCGATCGCGGCGGAGGCGGGAGTCGACGACTACCTCGCCGAGGCGACCCCCGAGGACAAGCTCGCCCTGATCCGGCGCGAGCAGGAGGGCGGCGCGCTGGTCGCGATGACCGGCGACGGCACCAACGACGCCCCGGCCCTCGCGCAGGCCGACGTGGGCGTGGCGATGAACACCGGCACCTCGGCGGCGAAGGAGGCGGGCAACATGGTCGACCTCGACTCCGACCCCACCAAGCTCATCGACATCGTGCGGATCGGCAAGCAGCTGCTGATCACCCGCGGCGCGCTCACCACGTTCTCGATCGCGAACGACGTGGCGAAGTACTTCGCGATCATCCCGGCGATGTTCGCGGGGGTCTTCCCCGGGCTCGCGGTGCTGAACGTGATGCAGCTGCACTCGCCGGCCTCGGCGATCCTCTCGGCGATCGTGTTCAACGCGCTGGTGATCGTCGTGCTGATCCCGCTCGCGCTGCGGGGAGTGGCGTACCGCCCGGTCGCCGCCTCGCGCATCCTCAGCCGCAACCTCCTGGTCTACGGGCTGGGCGGAGTGATCGCTCCGTTCCTCGGGATCAAGCTCGTCGACCTCATCGTCGCCGCGATCCCCGGCTTCTGACCCGCCCGACCCGACCACCGAAGACAGAGAGAAGAGACCATGTTCCGTCCCTACGGTGTCGCGCTGCGCGCGATGATCGTGCTCACCGTGCTGCTGGGAGCGGCGTACCCGCTCGCGGTGCTCGGGATCGGGCAGCTCGCCCTGCCCGCCCAGGCGAACGGCTCGCTGCTGCGCCAGGACGGCGCGGTGATCGGCTCGTCGCTCATCGGCCAGTCGTTCACCGACGCCGACGGAGCGCCCCTGCCGGAGTGGTTCCAGTCGCGTCCCTCCGCCGCGGGCTACGACGCCGCGGCCTCGACCGGCAGCAACCTCGGCCCCGAGAACGCCGACCTGGTCGCGTCCGTCGAGGAGCGCCGGGCCGCGATCGCCGCCTTCGAGGGCGTCGACCCGGCCGCTGTGCCGGCCGATGCGCTGACCGCCTCCGCCTCGGGGCTCGACCCCGCGATCAGCCCTGCCTACGCGCAGCTGCAGGCGCCCCGCGTCGCCGCTGCCCGCGGGCTCGACGTGACTACCGTGCGCGCGCTGGTCGACGAGCACACCGCGGGCCGCGTGCTCGGTTACCTCGGCGAGCCGACGGTGGACGTGCTCGAGCTCAACGCCGCTCTCGCACGGTTGTGACCGCTCCGGTGGCCCCTCCGGCTCGTAGAATCGCGATCGGCTCGTCGGGACCGTCCGGTCGAGCGGATCGACGCCGGTCCCGCGAGCCCGGGACGCCCCGGAGCCGCGAGCACGAGGGGAGGCCGGGAGCATGACGAAGGGCCGCCTGCGCGTGCTCCTCGGAGCCGCGCCCGGAGTGGGCAAGACCTACACGATGCTCGAGGAGGGCCGCCGGCTCGCCGCCGAGGGCCGCGACGTCGTGGTGGCCGTGGTCGAGACGCACGGCCGCTCCGCCACCGCCGCGATGGTCGAGGGGCTGGAGGTCGTGCCGAGGAGGGCCGTCGAGCACCGCGGCGTGCTGCTCGACGAGATGGACCTCGACGCGGTGCTGGCCCGCCGGCCCGACGTCGCGCTGGTCGACGAGCTCGCGCACACCAACGCCCCCGGCTCCCGGCACGAGAAGCGCTGGGAGGACGTGCGGACGCTCCTCGACGCCGGCATCACCGTCTTCTCGACCGTGAACATCCAGCACATCGAGTCGCTCAACGACGTGGTGCACGCGATCACCGGAGCGCCGCAGCGCGAGACGATCCCGGACGCGGTCCTCCGCGCCGCCGATCAGATCGAGGTCGTCGACCTGGCGCCCCAGGCGCTGCGCGACCGCCTCGCCGACGGCCGCGTCTACCCGCCCGAGCGCATCGACGCGGCGCTCTCCAACTACTTCCGGCTCGGCAACCTGACCGCCCTGCGCGAGCTCGCGCTGCTCTGGCTCGCCGACGAGGTCGACAGCGCGCTCCGCGACTACCGCGTCGAGCACGGCATCGACAGCACCTGGGAGGCGCGCGAGCGCGTGGTCGTGACCCTCACCGGCGGGCCGGAGGGGGAGACCCTGCTGCGGCGCGGCGCGCGGATCGCGGCCCGCGCCTCCGGGGGCGACCTGCTCGCCGTGCACGTGGTGACCCCCGACGGCCTCCGCACTCCGCGCCCGCACGTGCTCGAGGCGCAGCGGGTGCTGGTCGAGAAGCTCGGCGGCAGCTACCACCAGGTGGTCGGCGAGGACGTGCCGCGCACGCTGGTCGAGTTCGCCCGCTCGGTGAACGCGACGCAGCTGGTGATCGGCGTGAGCAGGCGGAGCCGCCTCGCCTCGGCGCTGACGCCCGGCACGGCGTCGACGGTGATCCGCGAGTCCGGCAACATCGACGTGCACATCGTCAGCCACTCCGCCGCCGGGCGCACCGCGGTGCTGCCGAGGCTCGACGGGGCCCTGACGCTGCGGCGCCGCCTCCTGGGACTGGCACTCGCCCTCGTGGGCGGCCCGCTGGTGACCTGGCTGCTCTCGAGCCTCCGCAGCGACGAGTCGATCACGAGCGACGTGCTCTCGTACCAGCTGCTGGTGGTGGTCGTCGCGCTGGTCGGCGGGCTCTGGCCGGCCCTCTTCGCGGCCGTGCTCTCGGGGCTGACCCTCGACTTCTTCTTCGTCGATCCGCTCTACACGATCACCGTCGACGAGCCTCTGCACGCGCTCGCGCTGGTGCTCTACGTGCTGAACGCGGCGCTCGTCAGCGCCGTGGTCGACCGCGCGGCCCGGCGGGCGCGGGCCGCCAAGCGGTCGGGGGCGGAGTCGGAGCTGCTGGCGACGATCGCGGGCGGCGTGATCCGCGGGCAGGGGGCGCTGCAGGCGATCCTCGAGCGCTCGCGCGAGGCGTTCGGGCTGACCGGCGTGCGGCTGCTGCGCGGCGGCGAGCTCGTCGCGGCCGACGGCGAGCCGCAGCCGGAGGGCGATCCCGCGCGCATCGCGGTGGGCGAGGGCGCGGTGCTCGAGCTGCACGGCCGCGAGCTGGAGGGGAGCGAGCGGCGGCTGCTCCAGGTCGTCGCCGCCCAGCTGGACTCGGTGCTCGAGAACGCGGCTCTCAGCGAGACGGCCAGCTCCCTCGCTCCGCTGGCCGAGACCGACCGGGTGCGCAGCGCCCTGCTCTCGGCCGTCAGCCACGACCTGCGCCGGCCCCTCGCCGCGGCCACCGCGGCCGTCAGCGGACTGCGCTCGCCCGAGGTGGTCTGGAGCGAGCGCGACCGGGAGGAGCTGCTCGCCACCGCCGACGAGAGCCTCACCGTGCTCGCCGCGCTGGTCACCGACCTGCTGGACGTGACGCGGCTGGAGGCGGGGGCGCTCGCCGTGGCGCTCGCTCCGCTCGACGCCGCCGACGTGGTGCTCCCCGCGCTCGACGAGCTCGGGCTCGGTCCCGGCGAGGTCGACCTCGACCTCGATCCGGAGGGCCCGGCGCTGCTCGCCGACGCCGTGCTGCTGCAGCGCGTCGTGGTCAACCTGCTCGCGAACGCCGTCCGCTACGCGCCGCCTGGGACCCGGGTGCGCGTGGCCGCCAGCGCCTTCGGCGGGAGCGCGCAGCTGCGGATCGTCGACCACGGCCCCGGGGTGCCCGAGGAGCGCCGCGCGGAGATCTTCGTGCCGTTCCAGCGACTCGGCGACGACGACAACCTGACGGGCCTGGGCCTCGGCCTCGCGCTCTCGAAGGGGTTCACGGAGGGGATGGGCGGCACGCTCGAGACGGAGGACACTCCGGGGGGCGGGCTGACGATGGTGGTGACGCTGCCGCTGGCGAAGGAGACTGCTGCCGCTGCTCCTGCGGCTCGCGTCGCTCCTGCCGCCCCGCGCGACGGCGGGTCGGGCGCCGCCCCGCACGAGGACTCCGGAGGAGCCGCATGAAGATCCTGATCGCCGACGACGACCCGCAGATCCTGCGCGCCCTGCGCATCACCCTCACCGCCCGCGGATACGACGTGGTGACCGCCGGCGACGGCACCGAGGCGATCAATCGCGCGGTGGACGAGCATCCGGACCTCTACATGATCGACCTCGGCATGCCCCGGCTCGACGGGGTGGAGGTCATCCACGGACTGCGCGGCTGGACGAGCGCGCCGATCCTGGTGGTGTCGGGGCGGACGGGCGCGGCCGACAAGGTGGGCGCGCTCGACGCCGGCGCGGACGACTACGTGACCAAGCCGTTCTCGATGGACGAGGTGCTCGCGCGCATCCGAGCCCTCTCGCGGCGGGTGCAGCCGGCCGACGGCGAGCCGCTGGTCGTGATCGGCGAGGTGACCGTGGACCTGGTGGCCAAGAGCGCGACGCGGGACGGCGTCTCCGTGCGGCTGACTCCGACGGAGTGGCAGGTGCTCGAGATCCTCATCCGCAACGCGGGCAAGCTGGTCACCCGTCGCTCGCTGCTGGCCGAGATCTGGGGCCCCGCGCACGTCACGGACACCGGCTACCTGCGCCTCTACCTCGCGCAGCTGCGCAAGAAGCTCGAGCCCGACCCCGCGCATCCGCGGCACCTGCTGACCGAGGCGGGCATGGGCTACCGCTTCGTGCCCTGACCGGCCTGTGCTCGGCGGGGGGAACCCCGGACCGTCGAGGGAGCCCGCTGGTCGTGGCTCCCGCGACGGTCCGGGATCGCCTCGGCGGAGGGGGGCAGGTCACCAGTCGTGGACGGTGCCGTCGGCGAGGCGGTTGAAGGGCAGGTACGCGCGCACGTAGGGGTACTTCCCGGCGGCGTCGACGTCGAGCTCCACGCCCAGACCGGGGGCGTCGCCCGGGTGCAGCCGTCCCTCGCTCCAGGTGAACGACTGCTGGAAGACGCTGTCGGTCCGCTCGCCGTGCTTCATGTACTCCTGGATCCCGAAGTTGTGGATCGCCAGGCCCAGGTGCATCGCGGCCGCCATGCCCACCGGGGAGACATCGGTGGGTCCGTGCATCCCGGACTTGATCTGGTACTGCGCGGCGTGGTCGAGGATCCTCCGGAGGTGGGAGATGCCACCGGTGTGCGTGACCGCGCTCCGGATGTAGTCGATCAGCTGCTCGCGGATGAGGAGCTGGTAGTCCCAGACGGTGTTGAAGACCTCGCCGATCGCCAGGGGCGTGGTGGTGTGCTGCCGGACGAGGCGGAGGGCCTCCTGGTTCTCGGCGGGCGTGCAGTCCTCGAGCCAGAAGAGGTCGTACGGCTCGAGGGACTTGCCGAGGGCCGCGGCCTGGATCGGTGTCATCCGGTGGTGGCCGTCGTGGAGGAGGGGGAGCCCCGGTCCGAACTCGTTGCGGACGGCCTCGAAGACGCGGGGGACGTGGCGCAGGTAGGCGCGGGTGTCCCAGTCCTCCTCGGTCGGCAGGCCGCCGCGCTGCGCCGGCTCGTGGTCGTAGCGCACGCCGGCGTTGCCCTCGAGGACGGCGTTGGAGGCGATGCCGTAGATCGAGGTCAGCCCCGGCACCGCGGTCTGCACGCGGATCGCGCGGTACCCCTGCTCCTGGTGCTCGCGGATGCTGTCGAACAGCTCCGCGTCCGACCGCCCGGACGCGTGGCCGTAGGCGAGCAGGCCGGTGCGGGACGCGCCTCCGAGCAGCTGGTAGAGCGGCATGCCGGCGGCCTTGCCCTTGATGTCCCAGAGGGCGGTGTCGACCGCCGCGATCGCCGCCATCGTGACCGGCCCGCGGCGCCAGTAGGACGACCGGTAGAGGAACTGCCAGGTGTCCTCGATGCGCGAGGCGTCGCGACCGAGGAGCAGCGGCACGACGTGGTCGGCGAGATAGGAGACCACGGCGAGCTCGCGGCCGTTGAGGGTCGCGTCGCCGAGGCCGGTCAGCCCGTCGTCGGTCGTGAGCTTGAGGGTGACGAAGTTGCGGTCGGGACTGGTGACGACGACCTCGGCCTTGTCGATCTTCATGGGTGCCTTTCGTGGTGGGGGATCGGGTCAGGGGTTCCGGCCGGGAGCGCGGTCCATCGAGAACGCGGCGGTCGAGAGGCCGGGCGCCACGGGCGCGGCCTGCCCCGTGCTCTCGCGGCGCTCGGCGATCTCGGCGACGATCTGCGCGTGCCGGCGGTCGGTCAGCGGGTAGAACGCCATGATCAGCACCGCGAGCAGGGCCGCGACGGCCGGGATGAGGCCGGCGGCGGCGCGGATGCCCCACTCGGCGTGCTCGCTCTGCTCCGCGGCCCCGGCCACGTAGCCGCCCCAGGCCAGCGCGTACGCGGCGAGGGCGCCTCCGACCGCCTGGCCGGTCTTGCGGGTGAAGGAGAACAGGGCGTAGATCGTGCCCTCGGAGCGGATGCCGGTCTTCCACTCCCCGTACTCGACGGTGTCGGCCTCGATCGCCCAGACGAGCATGTTGACGAGCTGGATGCCGACGTAGGCGAGGACCAGTCCGCCGAAGCCGACCGCCACCGCGTCGCCCGGAGCGAGGAAGACGACCGTTCCGCCGCTGATCATGACCGCGACTCCGGCCATGTAGGCGTTGCGCTTGCCGAACCGCCGCACGATCGTCGGGACGAGGGCGGCCAGGCCGAAGGTCAGGGCGAGCTGGATGAGCGACATCGCGGCGTAGAGCTGGACCGATCCGAGCACATCGCGCAGGTAGTAGAGCTGCACGGTCTGGAGCGCGAGCGTCCCGGTGAGGAACAGGAACGAGCTGAGGCAGAGGAAGAGCAGCGGCCGGTTGGAGCGGAGGGTCGTCATGCTCTGACGGAACGTGACGTGCGCGACGTCGCGCTGGACGCGCTCCTTCGCGGTCAGGATCGTGAAGAGGTAGAGCGCGGAGCCGACGACGACGAAGCTCAGCGTGACGATCGAGAAGAGCGACTGCAGATCGGCGCCGGGGACGACCAGCGGGGCCATGAAGGTGCCGAGCCCGGCCCCCACGATCGCGCCGCCGATGGCGCGGGCGCTGGCGAGCTTCGCGCGCTCGGTGCCGACCTGCGTCATCGCTCCGGCGAGCGAACCGTAGGGGATGTTGACGAGGCTGTAGGCGAGGCCGAGCGCGGCGTAGCTCAGGTAGGCGTAGAGCAGGGTTCCGCTCTCGCCGATCTGCGGGACGGAGAAGGTCGCGGCCGAGAGCAGCAGGAGCGGGACCGACCCGAACATCAGGAAGGGCCGGAACTTGCCGAAGCGCCTGCTGTAGGTGCGGTCCACGACCCGGCCGGCGAAGACGTCGGCGAACGCGTCGAAGATCCGCACGACGAGCAGCAGCGTGCCCGCCGCGGCCGCGGAGATCCCGGCGACGTCGGTGTAGTAGACGAGCAGGAACATCGTGGCGGTGGTGAAGGCGAGGTTGTTCGCCGTGTCGCCGGCGCCGTAACCCACGATGCTCAGCTTCGAGAGCTTCTCAGCGGCGGGCGCTCCGGGCGCGGTGGTGCGGGGGGTCATGCGGGCTCCTTTACCCGGGCGCGGACCCGTCGGGATCCGCGCCGCGTCGAGACGGTGCGAGGGTGGCGATCGGTTGCCGACGGCGCCGGAGGCGCCGCGCGGAGAGGCGGGGTGGAGGTCTAGGCCGCCTGAGCGGCGACCGCGGCGACGAGGGCCGGGTCGTCGGCGAGGCGCGGGTCGACGAGCCGCAGCAGCGCCTCGACGGGCCGGGCGGAGCCGAGGGCGCGGTCGAGGGCGTGGCGCTGCGCGTCGGGCAGGCGCTCACCCTGGAGCAGCAGTGCGATCCAGTCGGCGACGGCACGGAGGGAGGCGGCTCCGTCGTGTCCGCCCGCGCGCTCGGCGAGGAGCACGGGCGCGATCCGGATGCGGAGCTTGGCGGTCGCGTCGGCGCCGATCTGCTCGAGCCGGTGCTCGATCCGGGGGTTGCCGAAGCGCCCGAGGAGGGCGGCGCAGTAGGCGTCCGCGTCGAGACCGGCGGGCAGGCCGGCCGCCGCCTCCGCCCAGAACGCCTCGACGGCGCTCCGGCAGGCGGGGTCGGCGATCGCCTCCGCGACGGTGGCGAGACCCCGCCGGCGGCCGGTGGCGGCGAGGAGCGTGTGCGCGCCGTTGAGGAGTCGCAGCTTGCGCCGCTCGAAGGGCTCGATGTCGTCCACGAAGCGGGCTCCGGCGCGCTCCCAGGCGGGTCGGCCGGCGGGGAAGCCGCCGCAGAGGACCCAGTCGCGGAACGGCTCGGTCACGACGGACGCGGCGTCGCTGATGCCGGTGAGCTCGGCCGCCGCCTCCCGGTCCGCCGCCGTGGTGGCCGGGGTGATCCGGTCGACGGAGGTCGACACGAACGAGACGGTGCTGTCGATCCAGTCGGCGAGCGACGGGTCGAGCCGCTCGGCGAGCAGGAGCAGTCCACGGCGCACGAGAGGGCCGTTGCCGGAGAGGTTGTCGCAGGGGACGACGGCGAGCGGGCCGGAGCCGGCGTCGCGCCGGGCGGTGAGGCCGAGGAGGAGGCGGCCGAGCGCGGTCGTCGGCGCTCCTCCCGATCGGAGGGCGGCGAGATCGCTCCGGACGGCGGGGTCGTCCAGGTCGGGGCCGCCGTCCGCGGCGAGACGGTACCCGGCCTCCGTGATCGTCAGCGTGACGATCGCCGTCGCAGGAGCCGCCACGAGCTCGACGAGACGCGCGACGTCCGCGCCGTCGACCGCCTCGACGATGCTGCCCACGACCGTCGCCGAGTCGCCCTCCGGTCCGCGCTCGATCAGCGTGAACAGGCCGTCCTGCGCGGTGAGCTCCTCGGCCGCGCGGGGGCTCCGGCCGGTGAATGCGGCGATTCCCCACTCGTGGTCGTCGTCGACGGCGTGCGTGTACCAGGCCTGATGCGCTCGGTGGAAGGCGCCGAGGCCGAGGTGGACGATGCGGACGGGAGCCGCCGGCAGGCCCGTGGATGCGCGATCGAGCGCGCCTCCTCCGCCGTGCCCGCTCACAGCTTGAAGACCTTCCGCGGCTGGGCGTCGACGAGGTCCAGGATGACGGCGCTCGCCGTCTCGGAGTCGATGCGCCCCTCGGCGACCAGGCGCGCGAGGAACGCGGCGTCCAGCCTCCGCGCCATGTCGTGACGGGCCGGGATGGAGAGGAACGCGCGGGTGTCGTCGATGAAGCCGGAGCTCCGCGAGAAGCCGGCGGTCTCCGTCACGGCGGCGCGGAAGCGCAGCACCGCGTCGGGCGCGTCGAGGAACCACCACGGCGCTCCGAGGAACACCGACGGGTAGTAGCCGGCGAGGGGAGCGAGCTCGCGCGAGTGGGTGCTCTCGTCGATCCCGAAGAGGACGAGGTGGAAGCCCGGTGCGTTGCCGAGCTCCTGCAGCAGCGGGCGGAGGGGCTCGGCGAACCGGGTCGCGACGGGGATGTCGTGGCCGGTGTCGGGACCGAAGCGCTCGAAGGTCGGCCGATCGTGGTTGCGCAGCACGCCGGCGTGGACGGTCATCACCAGGCCGTCGTCGACGCTCATGCGGGCGGACTGCAGCAGCAGGTGGGCGGCGAGGACGCGGCTGCCCTCGGCGTCGATCGTGCCGGCGCGGGCGCGGGCGAAGAGGGACTGCGCCTCGGCGGGATCGAGGCCGACGGTCAGCGGCTCCAGCACTCCGTGGTCGGCGGAGACGGCGCCGTGGTCGAGGAAGTACCGGCGCCGGGCGCGGAGGGCCTCGAGGAATCCGGGGAAGCTGGACTCCTTCGTTCCGGTGGCGGCGGCCAGGGCGGCGACGCGCTCGGGCCAGCCGGGGGTGGAGGGATCGAGGTAGGCGTCGGGGCGGAAGGTCGGCAGCACGCGGCCCGGGAACGCCGGATCCTCCGCCAGCGCCCGGTGGACGGCCAGGTCGTCCAGCGGATCGTCGGTCGTCGCCAGCACCTCGATCCCGAACCGCTCGAAGAGCGCCCGCGGGCGGAAGGCGTCGGACGCCAGCCGGGCCCCGATCGCCGCGAAGAGGGCGTCGGCGGTGGAGGCGCCGGGCTGCTCGGTGATGCCGAACTGCTCGGCGAGGATCGACTGGAGCCAGTAGCCCGAGGCGGTTCCCGCGAAGATCCGCCAGTGCGCGCAGAACGTGCGCCACACCTCCTCCGGGCCGGCGAGGCGCTCGCCTCCCGGGATGCCGAGATCGCCCAGGTCGATCCCGGCGGAGTGGAGCAGCCGGGTGACGTAGTGGTCGTGCCGGAGGAAGAGCTCGGCCGCGTCGGCGAAGGGGCGGTCCTCGAGCAGGAGGCGCGGATCCACGTGCCCGTGCGGGGAGAGGATCGGCAGGGCGGCGACGCTCGCGTGGAGGTCGCGGGCGATCGCCCGGGTCGTCGGGTCGATCGGCAGGAGTCGGTCGGGATCGTTCAGCAGCTTCGTCGGCACGGGGCCATCCAAGTATGGGTACAGAGGAGTGTCAACCGATTGCCACGGCTGGCGCACCGGTTGGCACGCCGGGGCGCGGACCGGGGTCAGGAGTCGCGGCGGGGTCCCGTCGAGGCGCGCGGGACGAACTCCGTCGGCAGGTCGTCGGCCCGCTCCGAAGGCTCCTCGTCGCCGAGCACCCGGCGGACCGCCCGTTCGCCCATCCGGCCCAGCGGTGCGCTGATGGTCGACAGCGGCGGCGAGGTGAAGTCGCTGCCGAAGATGTCGTCGAAGCCGATGATGCTGAGCTGCTCCGGGATCGCGACGCCCGACTCCTGAGCCGCCCGCATCAGTCCGATGGCGACCAGGTCGTTGTAGGCGATCACCGCGCCGACGCCGGAGGCGGTCACCCTCGCGAGCGCGCTCCTCCCGCCCTCGAGGGTCGAGACGCCCGGCCCGATCTCGACGACCGTCATGCCCCGCTGCGGAGCGCGGTCGAGGAGGAGCTCCCATCGCGCGGCGCTCATCCACGAGTCGGGCGGACCGGCGATGAAGGCGAGGGAGCGGTGGCCGAGAGCCGCGAGGTGGTCGAGCGCGGCGTCGATCCCGGAGGCGAGATCGGGCACGATCCCCGCGACGCCGGGGACCACGCGGTTGAGGACGACGACGGGGATGCGCTCGGCCAGCGCGATGATCTCCTCGTCGCTGAGGCGGGTGCTGACGAGGACGAGCCCGTCGGTGGAGGCGGCGATGCGGTCGGCCGCCTCGGCCTCGCGCTCCCCGGACTCCTGCGACTCGGCGAGGATCATCGTGAAGCCGCGGAGCGACGCCGCCCGCTCCGCTCCGCGCACGGCGGGGAAGAAGGCCGGGTTGGTGATGTCGGCCACCAGCAGCCCGAGGGTCGAGGTGCGGCCCGTCGGCAGCGCGCGCGCCATCGGGTTGAGCCGGTAGCCCAGCTCCTTCGCGGCGGCGCGGATCCGCTGCTCGGTCGCGGCGTTCAGCCGTCCGGGCGTGCTCAGCCCGCGCGAGACGGTGGAGGGGGCGACGCCGGCGAGTCGGGCGACGTCGTAGATCGTCGTCGCGGAGCGGCCGCGGCGTCTCGCGGCGGAGGGGCCGGTGGGCGCGTCTTCGCTGGGCACGATCGCGGTCTTCTCTCGAGGGGCACGGCGGCGGACGGGGCGCCGTCCGCCGCCCATGCTGCCACAGGGCCGAGAAGCCCGCCCGGCCCGTTGCTCGCGTCCGGGTCGGGCCGGATCGGGGAGTCCGCGCTCCGGCAGGCCGCCGTCACCGGCCTGCCGCCCACCGCTCCGGTCCCGTCCAGCGCGGCTTTGCCCCGTCAGCTCCGCTCCGGGAACGCCCCCTCCTCGCGGATGCGCTCGTTGAGCGCCGCCAGGAACACGCCCTCGTCGAGGTCGAGCGGTACCTCGCGTCCCGTCCAGCTCGAGTAGTGGATGGCGTTGGCGAGCCGGACCCCGAGGATCCCCTCCGCCCCGGGTGCGAGCAGCGGCGTGCCGTGCAGGATGCTGTCCGCGAAGTCCTGCAGGACGGCCGTGTGCTGCTCGCCCCAGACCGACGCCGACTCGATCCGCTCCGTCGTGGAGAGGCCCGCGGTGTCGTAGCGACCGCTGAGCAGGAGGCCCACGTCCTCGGCGCTGAGGGCGGCGCTGACCTCGCGCTCGGGGGCGCTCAGCCGGGTGATGGTCGCGACCCGGGAGTCGTCGACGACGATCCGGCCGCGGTCGCCGACGATCTCGAGGCGGTCGGTGCCGATCGGGTCGTGCGTCGTGGTGACCAGCACGCCGGTCGTGCCCCCGCCGAAGTCGGCGAGCACCGTCACCTCGTCCTCCACCGCGATGTCGCGGCACCGCCCGTAGCCGGCCTTCGCGACCACCGACTCCGGCACTCCGCACAGCCACTGCCACAGGTCGAGCTGGTGGGGCGCCTGGTTGACCAGGACGCCTCCGCCCTCGCCTCCCCACGTCGCACGCCACTCGCTCTGGTCGAAGTAGGCCTGCGGCCGCCACCAGGTCGTGATGATCCAGTTCGAGCGCAGGATCCGGCCGATCCCGCCCTCGTCGACGACCTCCTTGAGCCGGCGGTAGAGCGGGTTCGCCCGCTGGTTGAACATGATCGCGAAGCGCTGACCGGGACGGGCGGCGGCGGCCTCGTTCAGCTCCGCGACCTGCGCGGCGTAGACGCCCGCCGGCTTGTCGACCAGCACGTGCAGCCCGTGCTCGAGAGCGTCGATGCCGATCCCGGGGTGGAGGTAGTGCGGAGTGCAGACGACGACGGCGTCGACCTCTCCGCTCGCGAGGAGGGAGCGGTGGTCGGCGTGGAAGGACGCTCCGGGTGCGAGCGCGGCGGCCGCCGCCTCCCGGGCGGGGTCGACGTCGGCGACGGCGGTGACGACGAGGTCGCGCACCCTGCCGTCGGCGAGGAAGCGGGCGTAGGAGGAGCCCTGGGCGCCGAATCCGATGATGCCGAGGCGGACGGTGGTCATGGGAGGAGTCCTTCGTTCGGGGTGGAGTGGGGGATCCGCGCGGGCGCGCTCGGGGCGTAGGCGGCCTGGACGATCGCGAGCGACCTCGCCGCCTCGCGGGGCGAGATCCAGAAGGGCTCGTCCTCGCCGAGGCGGGCGTAGAAGTCGTGCACGAGCAGCTCGTGCGAGGCGCCCCAGTACGAGCGCCCGCCGGATCGGCGCTCCGTGTCCGGGACGACCTCGACGGATCCGTCGTCGCGCCGCACGGTGAGGGCACCGCGCAGCGAGACGGTGGCGCGCTCGGTGCGCAGGCGGAGCTCGACCGGCTCGTCCCACGCGTTCGCCACGGTCGCGTAGAGGACGCTGCGCGCGCCGGAGGCGTGGGTGAGCACCAGGTCGGCGGTGTCCTCGACCTCGATCGGAAGCAGGCGCGTGGAGGCGGAGCCGCTCACCGCGACCACCTCGCCGAGGAGCCACTGCAGGAGGTCGATGGTGTGGATCGCCTGGTTCATCAGCATCCCGCCGCCGCCCTCGGCCCGCATCCCGCGCCAGGGGCGGTCGAGGTAGTAGCCGGGAGTGCGGTGCCAGAGCACGGTCGCGGCCGCACCCGTCACGGCGCCCAGGGAGCCGGACGCCAGCAGCTCGCGGAGGCGCTGCACGGGCGGGTTGTAGCGGTTCTGGAAGCAGACGCCGATGCGCGCCCCGCCCCGCTCGGCCGCGGCGATCACCTGCTCGCCCTCGGCGACGGAGGAGGCGAGCGGCTTCTCGAGGAGCACCGCGACGCCGCGGTCCAGGGCCGCGACCGCCAGCGCGGCGTGCGTGCTGTGCGGAGTGCAGACGTGCACGACGTCGGGGCGGACGGAGTCGAGCATCCGGACAGCCTCGGGGAAGCCCGGCACCGCGTGCCTCTCGGCGGCCGCGGCGAGCCGGCCCGGGTCGGTGTCGCAGACCGCCACCAGCTCCGCGCCGGGCGCCGTGCCGATCGCCGCGAGGTGGACGGAGGAGATGTCGCCGCAGCCGATCACCGCCGCGCGGACGGTCATCGCAGGTCGATCCCGAGCGAGGAGGCGAGCCCCCGGAAGGCCCGAGCGGCCACCCCGAACGACTCGGGGCCGGAGAATCCGCCGAGGGTGTCCGTGATCGCGAGGTGCGGCTCCAGCGAGGCGACGCCCGTCCAGCCGTCGTCGCGCAGGGCGGTGAGCGTCTCGCGCAGCTGGCCGTCGCCCTCGCCGGCGGGCACCACGGTGCCGGTCGCGGCCACCGCGTCCTTCACCTGCAGGTAGTCGACGTAGGGCCGTAGCGCCGTCCAGCCGTCGTCGAAGGGCCGCACCCCGCACTGCACGAAGTTCGCGTTGTCCCAGGCGAGGCGCAGGGCGGGCGAGCCGACGGACTCGACCAGATCGAGGATCCGCTCGGGGACGTCGCCGTAGATGTCCTTCTCGTTCTCGTGCAGCAGCACCACGCCCTCGCGCTCGGCGCGATCGGCGAGCCTGCGCATGCGCAGCAGGACGTCGTCGCGGATGCTCTCGACCGGCACTCCCTCGCCCCGGTAGAACGAGAAGACGCGGATGCTCGGCGTGCCGAGGGCGTGCGCGGCGCGGATGACGCGGTCGAGGCGGGCGACCTCGAGCTCGGGATCGAGGGCGACGTCGACCTTGCCGATGGGCGAGGCGACGGCCGAGACGGACTGGCCGCCGCGCTCGAGCACGGCGGCCAGGCGGGCGAGGCGCTCGTCGTCGAGGTCGACGACGTTCCGGCCCCAGGCGCTTCGCACCTCGATGCTGTGCGCGCCGAGCGCTCGGAGGACGGCGACCTGGACGACCGGGTCGGGGTCGATCTCGTCGCCGAAGCCGGAGAGGGTCCAGGGCGCGGGGTTCTCGGATGCGGTCGTCGCGGGTGCGGTCGTCGCGGGTGCGGTGGTCACGGTGCGTGCCTCGTTCTCGTCGTCGGGAACCGGCGGGCAGGAGCGCCGCCGTGCCATGACCATACGCGTATTGGCAACCGATTGACAAGATCGGAGGCATGCCTCTACCGTCGGGGGCGTTCCGGGCCGCGGAGACGCCGGCCCCCACCGCGACCGGGAGGACTGCCGTGACCAGGATCGGCGTGCAGGCGATGATGCTGAAGGACGCGTTCGCCTCGGCGGGCGCCTTCGCGACGCTCCGGGAGGTCCGAGCGATCGGCTACCGGTCGGTGGAGATCTCGCAGATCCCGCTGACGGCGGCCACCGTGGCCGAGCTGCAGCGGGCGCGGGACGAGCTCGGCGTCGAGATCGCGGCGATCTCGGCGGGCCTGGCACCGGGGGACTCCCCGGGCGCCGCGCTCGAGGGCGGGCTCGCCGGGATCGTCGCCGACGCCCGCGCGCTCGGCACGCGCACGGTCCGGATCGGCATGCTGCCCGCCTCCGCGGCGGCCTCGCTGGCCGCCCTGCTCGACTTCGCCGACCGCTGCCAGGCCGCCGCGGCGAGGCTCCGCGACGACGGGCTGAGGCTGCTGCTCCACAACCACCACCACGAGTTCGCGCGGCACGGCGGCCGCCTCCTGCTCGACGTCGTCGCCGACCGGGCTCCGCTGCTGGGGCTCGAGCTCGACGTGCACTGGGTGCAGCGGGGCGGGCTCGATCCCGTGACGACGCTGCGCCGGTACGGGGAGCGCGTCGCCCTGGTGCACCTGAAGGACTACCGGGTCGGGCCGCCCGCCGACATGTCCTGCGGGTGGTCCGTGCACGCCTTCACCTCGAACGTGCAGTTCGCCGAGGTGGGGGAGGGCAATCTCGACTTCCCGGGGATCATCGGGACGAGCCTCGCGCTCGGCGTCGAGCACCTCCTCGTCGAGCAGGACGAGCGCTACGGGCGGAGCGCGCTCGACTGCCTGCGGACCTCGCACGAGAACCTCGTCGCGATGGGCTTCTCGGACCTCTTCTGAGGAGCGGCCGAAGCTCCTCCCCAGGGATCGGAGCGGCCCGTTCTCCACCGGTCCGGGGCTCGGTTTCCCACCGCGTCGGGCGCGACGGCACGCTGGCTCTCCGTGCCCGACCAGTCCGTGGTCGAGTGGACCGAGGACCCCGCTCCGCCCGCCGAGGAGGAGGAACGATGACCGAGAAGACGACGGCGAACTACGGCTCGATGGCCCGAGGCCACCCGCCCGCCTACGGGCGCCCTGCTCCGGCCACCCCTCCGTCCGGCCGGTCGGGGATCTACGTCCCGCCCGCGCATCCGGGCGCAGCCCCGGAGAAGAAGCAGCCGGATCCGCCGGGGTCCGCCTCCGCTCAGCGCAGCGGAGGACAATGGAGGGACCCCCAGCGAAGGAGACCACCGTGGATCAGCCGCGCATGAACGTCGAGTCGTTCAACCTCGACCACCGCACCGTCGCCGCGCCGTACGTGCGCCTCGCCGACGCGAAGACGCTGCCCGGAGGCGACCACCTCGTCAAGTACGACGTGCGCTTCACCCAGCCCAACCGCGGGCACCTCGAGATGCCCACCGTGCACTCGCTCGAGCACCTGTTCGCCGAGAAGTCCCGCAACCACTCCGACCGCGTGATCGACTTCTCGCCGATGGGCTGCCAGACCGGCTTCTACCTGCTCCTCTCGGGCGAGCCCGAGCTCTCCGAGGTGCTCGGCCTGGTCGAGGCGACGCTCCAGGACATCACCGAGGCCGACGAGGTCCCGGCCGCCAACGAGACCCAGTGCGGCTGGGGCGCCAACCACTCCCTCGAGGGGGCGCAGGAGGCGGCGCGCACGTTCCTCGCGCACCGCTCGGAGTGGGAGACGGTCACCGCGTGAGCACGGCGATCGTCCTGGTCGCGATGGACGAGGAGGCCGCCCCGTTCCTCGCCGCCGCGACCAGCGCCTCCGAGCCGCGCGCCATCGGCAACGCGCTGCAGTGGGAGCTCGAGCTCGACTCCCGCGCGGTGCTGCTCGTCCGCACCGGCATCGGCCTCGTCAACGCGGCCGGCGGTCTCACCGCAGCGATCCTGCGGGAGGCCGGCTCCCGGCCGCTCGTGGTGAGCGCGGGGACCGCCGGCGGCCTGGGCGCCGACGTCCGCGTGGGCGAGGTCGTGATCGGCGCCGAGTACATGCAGACCGACGCCGATGCGCGGGCGTTCGGCTACGCGCTCGGGCAGGTCCCGGGGATGCCCGCCCGCTACTCCGGGGACGACGCGGCGCTCGCCGCGGAGCTCGAGCTGCCCGAGGGGCCGCCGGTGCGCCGCGGCCTGATCGTCTCGAGCGACGTCTTCGTCTCCAGCGCCCACGTGGACCGCGTGCGGAGCGACTTCCCCGGCGCGCTCGCCACCGACATGGAGTCGGTCGCGCTCGCGCAGACGGCGCACGTGCACGGGCTGCCGTTCGTCTCGGTCCGCGGGATCTCGGACCTCTGCGCCCCCGGCGAGTTCGAGGCGCACGTCGACGACGCGGCCGATCGCTCCGTCGCCGTGGTGCGGGCGCTGCTCGTCGGGCTCGGCGACCGGGACTGACGGACGGGCGGCACTCCGCGACAGCGCGGAAGGGCCGCCCCGGGGGTCAGTCGTTGCCGACGTGCTGGTCGCCGGCCTCCTGGGCCTTGTCGACCTGCCCGGCGAACTTCCCGCCGGTCGCGGAGTCGGCGGCGTCGCCCGCCTTGTCGAGTCCCTTGTCGGTCAGCTCCTCGCCCTTGTCGCTGCTCAGGGCGTTCTTCGCCTTGTCCGCGAGTCCTCCGAGATCCACCATGGGGTCGTTCCTTCCGTCGATGAGCGCCCGTCGAGCAACGGGCCGTCGCCAGTCTCCGCCGCTCGGCGAGGGTCTGCGCGGGGGTTGCGGCTCGCAGCCGCGCCGAGGACGATGCGCCTCCGGATCGGCTGTTCCGCTCGTGCCCGCGACGCGCCAGAGTGAGCGGTGCGCCCCCGCGCACCGAGCCCAGGGAGACCCGATGAAGTACATGCTGATCATGCGCGCGACCGATGCGGCGAAGGAGGCCTACGCCTCCATCCCGTTCGACGAGATCATCACCCGGATGGGGCAGTACAACGAGGCGATGATCGAGGCGGGCGTGCTGCTCTCGGGCGACGGCCTGGCCGACGACGTCGCCTCCTCCGGCTTCGTGGTCGACTTCTCCTTCGAGCCGCCGACCGTCGTCGACGGCGCCTACGGCCCGACCGAGTCGCTCTTCAACGGCTTCTGGATCATCGGGGTCGACTCGAAGGAGCAGGCCCGCGAGTGGGCGCTGCGCTGCCCGCTGGTGCCCGGCAACCGCCTCGAGGTGCGCCGGATCACCGACGAGAGCGACTTCGCGGAGTTCGCCGACAACGAGTACGTGCAGAAGGAGGCCGGCTGGCGCGAGGACGAGGCGGCCCGGGCCGCGGGCGCCTGACGCCGCGTCCTGCGGGCGGCCGCGTCCGTCGGGCCCCGCCCGCCGTCGAGCCGCTGCCGTGATCGCCGAGGCGCCGCTCCGTCGGCGGTGTCTCGGCGGCAGGGCGGTGTCTCGATCCCGCCGACGCTCACGCCTCCGTGACGACGCCCGCCTCGACGTGCCAGTGCCGCGTCAGCTGCACCGTCTCGAGCATCCGCCGGTCGTGGGTGACCAGCAGCAGTGTGCCCTCGTACGCCTCGAGCGCCTCCTCCAGCTGCTCGATGGCGACGAGGTCGAGGTGGTTGGTCGGCTCGTCGAGCACCAGGAGGTTCGTGCCGCGGGCCTGGAGGAGCGCCAGGGCGGCCCGCGTCCGCTCGCCCGGCGAGAGCTCGCCGACGCGGCGGCCGACGTGGTCGGCCTTCAGCCCGAACTTCGCCAGCAGCGTGCGGACCTCGGCGGTCGGCCACTCGGGCACCAGCGCCTCGAACGCGTCCGCGAGCGGCACCTCGGCGGCGAGCATCCCGCGGGCCTGATCGATCTCGCCGATCGCCACGCTCGCTCCGAGGGAGGCGCCGCCCTCCTCCGGCTCGGCGCGGCCGAGGAGGAGCGACAGCAGCGTCGACTTGCCGGAGCCGTTGGGCCCGGTGATGCCGATCCGGTCGCCCGCGTCGACCTGGAGCGACACCGGCCCGAGCGTGAAGGCGCCGCGGCGGGCGACCGCGCCGTTCAGCGTCGAGACGACCGAGCTCGAGCGCGGGGCGCTGCCGATCGTGAAGGCGAGCTGCCACTCCTTGCGCGGCTCCTCGACCTCCTCGAGCCGCGCGATCCGGCTCTCCATCTGGCGCACCTTCTGCGCCTGCTTCTCGCTCGACTCCGCCGAGGCCTTGCGGCGGATCTTGTCGTTGTCGGGGGCCTTCTTCATCGCGTTGCGCACGCCCTGGCTCGACCACTCCCGCTGGGTGCGGGCGCGGGAGACCAGGTCGGCCTTCTGCTCGGCGAAGTCCTCGTACTTCTCGCGGCGCTGGCGGCGCGCGGTCTCGCGCTCCTCCAGGAACGCGTCGTAGCCGCCTCCGTAGACCCGGTTGGTGCCCTGCGCGAGATCGAGCTCGAGTACGCGGGTGACGCTGCGGGCGAGGAACTCGCGATCGTGGCTCACGAGGACCGCGCCGCCGCGGAGTCCACGGACGAAGGCCTCCAGGCGCTCCAGGCCGTCGAGGTCGAGGTCGTTGGTCGGCTCGTCGAGCAGCACCACGTCGAAGCGCGAGAGCAGCAGTGCCGCGAGGCCCACCCGCGCCGCCTGCCCGCCGGAGAGGGAGGTCATCGTCGAGGAGGCGGCCGCGGCTCCGAGCGACAGGCCCAGGTCGGCCAGGACGACCGGGGTGCGCTCGTCGAGGTCGGCCGCGCCGCTCGCGAGCCAGCGGTCGAGTGCGAGGGCGTAGCGGTCGGCGATCGAGCCGTCGGGATCGGGGTCGGCCAGGGCGGAGGCGGCGGCGTCGAGCTCGGCGGAGGCCTCGGCGCAGCCGGTGCGGCGCGCGATGTAGCCGGCCACGGTCTCGCCCTCGCGGCGCTCGTGCTCCTGCGGCA